>JACPVD010000241.1 GCA_016191895.1 Chloroflexota bacterium
GACACCGTATTCGACTCCAACGGCGTTCAAGTTGTGGTCGATAACGTCTCCATCGATTATCTTCGCGACGCCACCGTCGACTTCGTCAACGATCCGCAACGCGGGCAGGGGTTCGCGGTCAACAGCCCGAATGCCCAAAGCGGCCACTCGCATGGCGAAGGCGGGTGCGGCTGCGGCGGCGGTTCATGCGGATGCAATAACTAAGATTGGATTATCTTGCGTTTCAAGGCAACGCGAACGTTGCTGTGCGCTGTATTTCAACTGACCGGGAAAACCCGGTCAGTTTTTGTTCAACCCGGTCATCTTCCCCGCAAGAAGGAGATGATCGCGCCTAACGCGCCAACGAATCCAAAACCGAAAATCAGCAATCCCATTGGGATACGCGCCGCAGTTTCATCTTCATTGACAAATGTGGCTATACTCAAAGGCGCGGGAGGCGTAAAAGTGGGCAGGCGGGTGGATACAACCGGCGTTATAAATGCGGCCACAAGGGTCGGGTTCAAGTTGACAATGGGAGTGGAGGCCGGCGTGGGCGTGGGTGGCGCGGAGAGGATCGGCAAAGGACCAATTTTTTTCATTTCGACATATGGCGCGTAAATCCATGCGACAGAGTTGGGGACACCGGGATAATAGATTTGAATCCAGTTTCTGTCTTCTGAGTAACCGTAGGCCGGCACCTCCTGCCCGGCGAGTAAAACGCCAATGGCGGGATAAAGGTAGATGCTCGGGCCTGAATATACGTTTTCTTGCGGGTGATTATCATCGAGATATAACGCCACAATTGCGCCGGCGGGCGTTCCGGTGACGGTTGGGATGGAACCCGTCGGCTGTTGGGCATGAGCGGATGATGACGGGGACGGATACAGCGCTGGCAAACTGACTGCCAGAGCCAGCATCAAAAGGGAAAATAACTTGAGCCTGCGCATGTTATCGCCGCAATATCACCGACAACAAGAAACCGATCACGCCCAAAATGACGAAGGCAACGATGACCACCCCCAGGGGAATCGATTCGCCTTCGCGGGTTGCGGGCGTTTGGGTATAAATAGGAAAGGTCATCGATGGCGGCGGCGTGAACGTGGGCAGGCGGGTGGATGTTGGAAGGACGTTAAACTGCGCGGCGAGGGTTGGGTCGATGGTGGGCGTGGCAGGCGGCACCGGCGTTGGCGGAGACTCCACGACAAACAACGTCCCCGGCGGGGAAACTGATACCAGCGGCGAATACACCCAGCCTTTGTTGTAAGGCGCGCCCGGAAATTCTATTTGAACCCAATCTCCACCGGCAGACTTCCCAAGCGCGGGCGCAGTGGCTCCCCGTAACAGTGTGCCTACAATCGGGTATATTGACGCGCTCGGCCCCATGCGCACGTTGATCTGCGGTTCTTCGGTGATGACGGTGATGTACATGCCGGTCGAAGAGGCCGGGGCGGAGGGAGTGGTCGTCGATTGCCGGGCCAGCACAACGGTCGGAAGAGATGCGGAGAACGTCATCCACAAAAAAAACAACACGGGAAGGATCGTCCAAAGAAGGCGGGGAAACTGAAGTCTTTTCATTTCGTAAGTAAACATCAAGGAGAATCGCAAAGGCGATTATAATCGACATCATGGAGAGAAAAGTTTTTCACGGAACAATCAAACCTGTGGATGTTGCAGAGGCGTTGGTGGCTGAATTCAACCACGGCAACCTGCGCGTGCAAACCCTCGGGCAAAGCGACAGAATGGTGGTGCAGATCGGCACACAGCCGGGGGCGGCTTCCGGCGGGCAAACCGCGATGACCGTGACCGTTCAAAAGTGGGAAGACGGTATCATGGTGGAGTTGGGCCAGCAGGCCTGGCTGGGGGTGGCGGCCAGTTTGGGGATCAGCGCATTGGCGGCTCTGCGAAATCCGTTCAGCCTGCTTGGACGGCTCGACGATATTGCGCAGGACATCGAGAACCTGCAGTTGAGCGATCGCATATGGCAGACAATCACTCAGACTGCAAAAGCGGCCGGGGCGGGTGTTGATCTATCGGATCGCCTGAAGGCATTGACTTGCGAGTATTGCCATACCGCCAATTCCGCCGGCCGCCCGTCGTGCGTTGCCTGCGGGGCGCCGCTGGGAAATGTACAGCCTACAACCTGCCGTAACTGCGGCTATGTGGTGAAGCAAACCGACAGGATATGCCCAAATTGCAACCAGTCCCTGTGATTGCTGAGCACCAATGAACCTGAAGGAAATCGAAGCGCGACTGCAATCTCTCATCGAAGTGGATTTGTTGAGCATCCTGCCCGGCAGGAAGATGGAGGATGTGATCGTCCAGAAACTGGCGGCGGCGATTCAACATAACACCGCAACGCTGGAGGACGGCTCCGTTGCCGCGCCGAATGTATTTACGCTGGTTTTGCATCCCGAGGAATCCATCAAATGGCGGAATGCCCAATTCATTGCGATTTTGTCACATTCCATCACTACAGTGGCACAGGAGGCGGGGTTTGGAGTTACAATATCACCGGCCATTACCGTTTCCACAGACCCCAAAATACCTTTAAATGACGCTCAAATCGTCGCGTCGTACCGGATGGATGATTCAATGTCACAAACAAACGCAACTCCTCTCGATACCGGAAATCTTGAAGAGGCGAACCCAATTCCCGAAAACGCATTTTTGATTGTGGAGGGGGTTAAGGTGTTTCCGCTTAAACTTCCGGTTGTAAACATCGGGCGCAGGCTCGACAACCAGCTGGTTGTGGACGATCCGCGCGTTTCGCGGGCTCATGCCCAGTTGCGCGCGATCAAGGGAAGATTTGTGGTGTTCGATTTGAATTCCACCGGGGGAACATTCGTAAACGGACAGCGCGCCAGCCAGGTGGTCCTGTATCCCGGCGACGTCATCTCGCTGGCAGGCGTGGCGTTGATCTTCGGGCAGGATAACCCGCCCCCGCGCCTCGACCTGAAAGATACCGCGCCGTTTCCAAAAATCGCATCAGACCGCCCCACCGCCACATTGAAAGATCACTCCACGGCAAAACTAAAGAAAAAATGAGCGCTCCCATCATATTGGCGCTGCGCCTTACGATGGCCTTTGCCCTGTACGGCTTTCTTGGCTGGGCGATTTTCGTCCTCTGGCGCGACGTGCAAAAGCAGGGCGCATTGCTTGCAAATCGCCGCGTGCCGGGCATCAGCCTGGCGATTCGATTCCACGACGAGACACCCGTGGTAAAGAATTTCTCGCAGGCGGAAATCGTCATCGGACGCGATCCCGGCTGCGACATCGCCCTCGCAGACGACACCGTATCCACCCGCCACGCGCAATTGACGTATCATCACGGCCAATGGTGGCTTAGCGACCTGACCTCCACCAACGGCACGGCGTTAAACAATATCCTTCTGAGCATGCCCACTGTGCTGGCGTCCGGCGATGAAATCCATTGCGGCGGAACACGCCTGAGTGTGAATCTTTCGACAGACGCTTTTATATCCCCCACCTTGAAACTGGAGAGAAAACCATGACCGACAATGCTTCGATTGCGATCATCGGCGGATCCGGGTTATATCACATGCCCGGCTTGCAGGACGTCGAAGAACGGGCGGTGGACACCCCATTTGGAAGACCCAGCGCGCCCATTGTGACCGGTCTGTTGGAAAATACACGCGTGGCGTTCCTTGCGCGGCATGGCATCGGGCATCACATCGCGCCCGGCGAGGTGCCATATCGCGCAAATATTTATGCATTGAAATCCCTCGGCGTGGCACGTGTGATCAGCATCAGCGCATGTGGCTCTTTGCGCGAAGACTATGCGCCGGGGCATATCGTCATTCCCGATAATATTTTCGATCACACCAAAAACCGCGCCCGCAGTTTCTTTGGCGATGGATTGGTGGCGCATATCGGCGTGGCAGATCCGTTCTGCGACAATCTCTCCGATCAAGTAGAGGCGGCGGTGCGCAAAACGGGAGCGACAACCCATCGCGGCGGATCGTTCATCACAATCGAGGGCCCGCGTTTTTCGACAAAAGCCGAATCGAATGTATTCCGCGCATGGGGCATGTCGATCATTGGGATGACAGCCGCGCCCGAAGCCTTCCTCGCGCGAGAAGCGGAGATGTGCTACGCAACGATGGCGCATGTAACCGATTATGATGTGTGGCACAAAAGCGAATCGCCAGTGACAGTCGAGATGGTCATCCAAACGTTGAACAGGAATACGCAAAAAGCGCAGGAGGCCATTCGCAACCTGTTGCGCGAATTGAACCCCAAACGCGATTGCGCCTGTGGCGAAGCCCTCTCCACTGCGCTGATCACAGATCCAAAAGTCATTCCCGATGAAACACGCAAAAGACTGGATTTACTGGCACAGAAGTATTTGAAATAAAATGGGCGTGTTTCATTTGAGTTGAATGACTGTCCAGAAGGTTGACGAGGCGGCCAAAACCTTCGGGACGTTCCATCCTTTCAACTTGCTTGAAACCCACCCAAATAAAATCACCGCCCGTTCAGTCTTGATCGCCATCTCTTGTATGACGAGTTTCACAATAACGGCGCAGAACCCTGGGAATTCTGCGCCGTTATCTATCCCGGCTTTTTCGTGCTATTTGTGTTGTGCTTCTACTCCATCCAAATCGTTCTATCTTCGACAGAGGGTCTCGCCGCGGGTTCACTCTCAAATTCGGGATACCCCACATAAATAAACCCGGCGATGTGCTGATCGACGGCAAGGCCAAGGTACTCCTTCACCTTCGGATAATGCGCCCAATCGCCGGTGCGCCAGATCGCGCCGAGTCCCAGGGCGTGTGCGGCCAATAAAATATTCTGGCAGGCCGCAGACACCGCGGAAAGGTTTTCCACTTCCAAAACTTTCGCTTCGGAGGGTTTATCCACGCCAACAGCGATAATCACGGGAGCGCGGAGCGGCAAAGCCCGGGCCTTGTCCAATGCCTCTTGCAGGAGATCAGGGTGACGGTCCAGTTGGGATACGGCGAACACATCCCCAAGCTTATTCCGCGAGTTTCCGGTCAACACGATAAATCGCCCGGGTCTCACCTTGTGATGATTCGGCGCCTGATTACCGGCGTCCAATAATTTTCGAATCAACTCGCGCGGCGGGGCATCCGCCTTCATCTTCTTTACAGAATGTCGCTTATGAATCGCTTCGAAAAATTCCATAGATTCTCCTGGCGCACAGACGCTTGAGGGTAAAATAGTCTTACCATGAAAATAGTTTACTCCGAAGATCATCGCAAACACTTCCCGCCATTCGAAGTGTTCGACGGCGGCAAACGTATGCGCTATCACGAAAATCCCGACCGCATGGATAAGATTTTAGCTGCGCTCAAGAAAACAGATTGGGCGGAATTTATTGCGCCATCAGATTTTAGACTCGACCCAGTCCTCGCGGTGCATGACAAAGATTACATTGCCTTCCTCGCCTCAGCCTGGACCGAGTGGCTGGACTCTGACCCCGAGGTTGCCACGTCGCCGGAAGAGAACGCCTTCCTGCCAGCAAGTTTCGCATTACGAAGAAAATCCCGCGTGCCCGGCACATTGCTCGGCAAAGGCGGATACTATATGATGGATTTATCCGCCTGCATTGTCGAAGGGACATATACCGCGGCATTGACATCGGCCAATTGCGCGTTGAGCGCGGCGGAATCCGTGACCAATGAACGGTTATCAGCATTCGCGCTGTGCCGCCCGCCGGGGCATCATGCGGGGAAAGATTATGCCGGCGGATATTGTTTTATCAACAACGCGGCTGTTGCGGCAAACTGGCTTTCGTCAAGGGGAAAAACGGCGATTCTCGATATCGACTATCACGCGGGCAACGGCACGCAGGATATCTTCTACGAGCGAAACGACGTGTTAACCATCTCGATTCATGGCGACCCCGATTTCGATTATCCCCACTTTATCGGTTATGCGGACGAAACCGGGGCAGATGACGGCCTCGGCTTCCACAAAAATTTTCCGCTTCCCAAAAACACCAACGACGAAGGTTATCTTTCAATATTGGACGAAGCCCTGGTGCTGATCCGAAATTTCGCCCCGCAATATCTCGTCCTCTCCGCCGGAATGGATATCTTTGACGGCGATCCATTGGGCGCGTTCAAAATCACGCACGAGGGATTTACGGAAATTGGGAGGCGCATTGCCGCGCCTGGAATTCCCACCGCCATCATCATGGAGGGCGGCTATGCCAACGAAGCGCTGGGTATTAACACGATCAATCTATTGGAGAGTTTCAAGTAGCGCAAATCTCTGATTTGCGTACATTACCTCAAAACCCTTGCCTTCTTCATTGCGCCTTCGATCGCATCCAGTGTCGCCGGTTTGATGATGAACGCCTGAGCACCGCCCTTCAACACCCGCTGGCGCGTTTCCGGTTGATCGTCGGATGTGATCACAACAACCGGCACCCTGCTCAAACGCGGTTCGCGGCGCAGAAACGCAAGTACTTCCGTTCCATCCACACCGGGCATATTGATATCAAGGCAAATAAATCGGGGCGTAAAATTGCCCAACACTTCCATCGCTGCGCTCGAACCATAGGCCACCCTTGCAGACAAATCCAAAACGCCCAGCATTTGCTGAAGCGCATCCGCCGTTTGCCGGTTATCGTCGATGATCAAACCATCAGTCATGTCGGTCCTCCAAGATTATTCTGCCCATCACTGTTACATCATACCCTATTAATTTCGATACCGAGTCTCGAAACGCCCTGCTCGATAAAAGTTCAAACAACGGCACAAGCAAGTCGCTTTGCGCGTGTTCCATCGGAATGACCAGGTCGTAACGCTCCTGAAACAGCGGGATAAAATCCAGATCCAAAGCCTGCGCGGCGGCGGCGATTCCCAACCCGCAATCGGCGCGCCCTGAAGCAATCGCCGCAGCGACTCCGAGATGGGTATATTCTTCCTGAAAATAGCCGGGGATGGAATCGGGATTCATACCTGTCAAACTCAATTGATAATCCAACAGGACTCGCGTGCCGGCTCCGCGCTGTCGGTTCACAAACTGGATGCTTCGACTCGGCTCAGCGCGAGCCTCGGGCCTGTTCAGGTCTCCCAGGCTTTTGATTCCCTTTGGGTTTCCCTTCTTAACGATCAAACCTTGATCCCGCCCGACCAACGCGATCACTTTCACCGGAATACCGGGCATGTACTGACGAATATAAGATATGTTGTATTCGCCTGTGGACGTGTCCAGCAAATGCGACCCGGCCAGGTGCGCCTCTCCGCGCCGCAACGCGATCAACCCGCCCTGTGAACCCACATTGGCTGAAGCCAGTCTGCGATTATGCTCCGCAAGAAATTGGGCAAGCAGGTCAAGGGTCATATCATGCGAGCCGATGCAAAAAATGGTCTTCTCGATTTCGGCCTTGCTCCGATATAAACGCACCTGTACCGGGTCGCCGGCATCCATTCCCTGCACGCCGCTTGGGAGCAATGCCAACCCGTCTGCCTGCACCAGCGATGTGATGACTCCCGCCCCGCGGGATAATGGCGCGGCGAGAAGTTTATCTCCCACTTTGCCCACCGCCACACGGACAAAATCATCATCGCCGGGAGGCGAAACCAATTTGCGTGTGAGTGTGGCCATTTCAATCGGAAGTTCATTGGGCTGGCGGCCAAGCCATTTGGCAATGACAGGCTCGACAAAAATATCAACCGTTAGCGCGGCAGAAACGGGGTAGCCGGGGACGCCGATGATGGGGGTCACGGATGAGGAAGTAGGGATTAGGAAATCATAGTCCTCATCCCTACTTCCTAATTCTTTTTTTACCATTCCAAAAATCACCGGATGTCCGGGTCGTACCGCAACGCCATGAACTAACAACGTTCCAAGTGTTTCCACAACCCTGGATGAAAAATCTTCCGCGCCGGCAGAGGAACCCGCGTTCAATAAAACAAGGTTGTGAGTTTGCGCAGCTTCCCGCACGCGCCCGCAGATCAAATCAAAGTCATCCATTGTGATCGGGTAACGGGTCGGTTCGCCGCCCATGGCCTTGACCTGCGCCGCCATCACCAGCGAGTTGTATTCGAGGATGTCGCCCGCTTTTAGTTTGGATCCGATCGGGACGAGTTCCGTGCCCGTTGGCAGAATCGCAACTCTCGGTTTGCGCGCGACGCGCACCGTCTGGTGGCCGGATGCAGCAATCGCGCCCAAGTCGGCCGGGCGAAGCGAATGTCCCGCAGGCAGGACAAGTTGGGTCGCAACGATATCTTCCCCCAGCGGGCGAACATGACTCCACGGCGCAACCGAAGCGCGAATCCGAATCAATACCGGCTGGCGAATGGCTTTTGTAATTTCCCCATTTTCATCCAGCGACTCGACATTTTCAATGGGAATGACCGCATTCGCCCAATCGGGCAAGGGATCGCCGGTATCTACATATTGGGAGAGTAGCGACTGATCACTGGCCACTGACAACTGATCACTGGACACCCTAAACTGAACCGGCGATGAAGGTTGTGCGCCGCCTGTTTCCTCTGCGCGAACGGCAAAGCCATCCATCGCGGAGGCGTGATAATGCGGGGAGGAATTCAACGCCCAAACCGGCTCGGCTGTGACACGCCCCAATGCATTTTCATCCAGCGGAATCAATTCAACGCCAAGCACGCGCCACAGGTTCGAATCCTGCAAGGCTTCTTTTATTCGCGCCTGCGCCTGAGAAAGTGGAATATCGTGAAGATAGACGGACATTGCGGGTCACATATGACTGTTTGTGAGTATATCGTGATTTTGCACGAAATTCAATTTTTTTGCAGCAGGCTCAATTTTGGAAAAAATCTGCGCCGTTTCCTGCTGTTGAAATTATGCCAATAACGCCAATGCGGGAAGGCCAAGTGGGTTGTGGGCAAAAGTAGCGATATAATTTTGGAAGATGATTTTTCACGCCTTGCAATTGGAAACCGCGCGGGTTGGAATTGACACGCGTCAATGAGATCGTCGTGTGATCTAGTCCAATTTGAGATCGAAAGCGCGTCGAGGCCAAAGGTTTTTGATGTCTCCCAACAACTCCCGCACCGTCTGGTCATCCGAATCTGGCGACTTGCGCAAGAACAATTCTCCTGCAACAAAGGCAGTGTCCCTGCCACCCCAACAGCAGACCGCCTACCTGCACCGCGACTCAAAAGGACGCGGCGGCAAGGGTGTGATTCTGATAAAAAACCTTACGCTAACACCTGGCGATATGTCCGCGCTGGCGAAGAAGATCAAACAGGCTTGCGGCACAGGTGGGACAGTGAAGGACGGCGCGATCGAGATTCAAGGCGATAACCGCGAACGAATCGCCGAGGTGTTGGTCAAACTGGGGTATAAAGTCAAAATGGCGGGCGGATAGCGGCTTCGAGTCTGCTTTGAACAGCGGAAAGGAATGGTAAGATGAACAGTCAATTTGCAGGGACGTTATCGAAAACAACTTTTCACTTGTTTTTATTTCTGGGCGTTCTTACGACCGTCTGGCGGCAAATGGGCGGGGATGTGTATCCGTTCAGTTACGTTGCCATCCACTCTGTCTTGATTTATTTGATCGTTTCGGCTGTCCTGCAAACGGTCATGGGGTTGTTTCAACCACGGCGGAATTTTATAGGGATTGCCCTGGCGATACTCTACATTGCAAGCGTCGCGCTTTACTTCTTCCTGCCACAATTGATTTATGTCGCCGTATTTACCAGCAGTACGGGGGAACCGGCCTCGCCTGTGGTTGACTGGCTTCCAATCATCACCGCCGTCACCGGCCTTGTTTCCGCGCTTTCGGCGGCAGTCTCGCAGATCACGTTGCGAAAAACCGCTTTAGCGGAAGTGGAAGTGGAAAAACAAAAGTTGGAATTGGAACGGGAAAAACTGGAATTGGAAAAGTCGAAACGGACAAAGCCGAAACGGAAAGCGCGGTAGCCAAGGTTACCAAATATCCCCGACCTTGAATCCGTTTGGATAGGGATCGCTGGGATCAACGACAAACTGATTGATGCCCGTGATCCATGCAGTGCCGCCGATGGTGGGAACGACGGCTTTGTACGGCCCGACTTGCGTCTCTTCGATGAGACGGCCTGTGAAGAGCGTGCCCAAA
>JACPVD010000242.1 GCA_016191895.1 Chloroflexota bacterium
CCGCTTTTTGCACGCTGATCAAATGGCGGGCGATATCCACCATCACGTTGCCCGCGCCGATGATCGCGCATCGTTTTCCAAAACGGAATTTTCTCTGGCTGAATGGCGGGAGTTTGTTGTAGAAGAACACAACGTCTTTCGCGTGATACACGCCTTCGAGTTCCTCGCCCGGCAGGCCAAGCGACTTGGTGCCCTGCGCCCCGGCGGTCACCAGTACGGCGTCGAAGCCGAGCGCGCGCAATTCGTCGAGAGTCAGGTCTCCGTTATTGCCGACCGTCACGTTTCCATAATAATCAAGGTTTGGAAGTTCCATAATCTGCCGAAACTGTTTGCGAAGCCCGTCCTTCATGGTGTGCTTTTCCGGGTAGATACCGTATTCGGCCAGCCCGCCGGGTTTTACATCGCGATTGAAAACCACGACATGCGCGCCTTGTGCGGCAAGTTCGCGAGCGCCGAAAAGTCCCGCCGGCCCGGCGCCAATCACGGCCACAAAATATTTGCTTTCCATTTTAAAAATCTCCTCGTATCTTCTCAATCAGTTGGGTGTGGGTGTTTTGAGCGCTCAAAACACCCCACATTCCCCTTCTCTTGAAAAGGTACATTTCTTCGTCATATTTGGACAAAACCGTCGCAATTATATTTGAAAAAAATCACTTTCACAAGCAGGGTTATCCTATGTTAGGATTGGGCATCGAAACAGCAAGGAGGCAACATGACCAACGAATCAAATAACGATCCTGCAAAAAAAATGCGGGCGTTGCTTGCCGGAAACAAAGAGTCGCCTGTGGCGCGTCTTCCCAAAAAGAAGGAAAGCGCTGCGGCGTCTCTTCCCAAAAAAGAAGAATTGAAAACCGACGCGCCGGAACCCAACCTTACGCCGCCCGCGCCGCACCCGGCAAAAACCGTTTCTTTGCAGGGGTTGACCTCTCCCTTCAAGAAAGTGACCGATTCGATGAGGGGAATGAAACTCAATTTCGGCCCTCCCTTTTGGACGATCGCCAGCGCGATCTCGCTGACTGTGAATGTCGTCCTGTTGATCGTTTTGCTTGGCGTGGCGGCTAATTTGAGAAAGTTCAACATGGGAAGCGTGTTGAACATCGGGAACGGTCTGCTTGGCGGGTTGTACACCAATTTCGAGAAAATGGATCGCGCCCACATCACCACCACGATTCCAGTGCAGACGACGATCCCGGTCCAGTTCGACCTGCAACTGAATCAGCAAACGAACGTTGTCCTCAGCGAAGACGTGACCATCAACAACGCCCTCGTCACGGTCAACACCGGCGGCTTGAACATTACAAGGGCGCTGACGACGATCGTCCTGCCGCAGGGAACGAACCTGCCGGTTGTGCTTAATCTCACCGTCCCTGTGGATACGACCGTGCCGGTTAATTTGATGGTAAATGTGGATATTCCGTTATCGCAAACCCAATTGCATGAGCCCTTTGCCGGCTTGCAGGATGTTGTGAAACCGTTCTATTGCATGGTCAATCCCGGTGCGCTCAACTTGGATGACCAGCCGGTGTGTAAATAACATGGGAAGTGGGATGCTGTGAGCGCGCTTCGCCCGCTCACAGCATCCCACACTCCCTTCTTTTTGAAAAGATGCAAGTTGGAGCCAAATGACAGACAAGATCACGCAAGTCGCCTTGAAAAACGGCATGAAGGTCATGCTCAAAGAGATACACACCGCGCCGATCATCTCGTCGTGGATCTGGTATCGCGTTGGGTCGCGGGACGAATCCACCGGCGGAACCGGCCTCTCGCATTGGACCGAGCACATGCAATTCAAAGGGACGAAACAATTCCCCGCGCAGGTCCTGGATAAAGCCATCTCGCGCGAGGGCGGGCGTTGGAACGCGTCCACGTCCAATGATTCAACCCGCTACTTTGAAACCATGCCTGCCGATAAGATCGATCTCGCCCTGCGCCTCGAAGCCGATCGAATGCAAAACAGCCTGTTTACCGAAAAAGACGTCGCTTCCGAGCGCACGGTCATTATCTCGGAGCGGGAAGGATATGAAAATGAGCCGATGTTCCGATTGAGCGAGGCGGTTCAGCAGGCCGCCTTTCACGTTCACCCATATCATCATGAGATCATCGGCGATATGGCCGACTTGCGCGCGATCACCCGCGATGCCTTATATGAACATTATCGCAAATATTACATTCCGAACAATGCCGTGCTGTCGATCGCCGGCGATTTTGAGACGAAGGCGATGCTGAAACGAATCCGGGAATTATTTGAGTCGATTCCCAGGGGAAAGACGCCTCCTCGACTTATCCGCCCGGAGCCGGAGCAAATGGGGGAAAAGCGCTTGTATATCGAAGGCCCGGGCGAGACCACGTATGTTCAGGTTGCCTATCGTCATCCGAGCGCCACGCATGCGGATTATTTTCCATTTCAGGTGCTGGATAGCCTGCTCGGAGGCGCAAGCGGACTCTCCTCCAAAACGTCCCGTTTGTATCGCGCCCTTGTGGATACGGAATATGCGGTGGATGTCTCCAGCGGTTCCGAGACGACGATCGATCCGTTCCTTTATCGAATCTTCATTATCAATCACCCAAAACGCAAGATCGAGAAAACGCTTGCAGTATTGGACGCGGAAATAAAAAAGGTGCAGGATGTGCTGGTTCCAAAAAGCGAAATAAGCCGCGCCGTCAAACAGGCTCGCGCTGTCTTTGCCTACGGAAGCGAGAACATCACCAATCAGGCCTTTTGGATGGGTTACTCCGAAATGTTTTCATCTTATAAATGGTTTACGGGTTACTTGAATAAACTGGCAAAGGTCACCCCGCACGATGTCCGCCGGGTGGCGCGAACATATCTTCAGCCGAAGAATCGCGTGATTGGGATATATCTTCCACAAGGGGTGGAGGGTACATGACCAACGCAAAGATGTCCCTTCCGGGTCCCGAGAACGTTCATCGCGCTGTTTTGCCAAACGGCATCACTGTTTTGGCGCGTTCCAATTTTCAAAGCCCGTCGGTTAATGTCGGCGGGTATCTCCCCGCAGGCGCGGTCTTCGAAAGCGACGAAAAACTTGGCCTCGCTGATTTTGTCGCCACGTCGCTGATGCGCGGCACGCGGACCCATTCTTTCGATGCGCTGTATAACGAGCTCGAATCTGTCGGCGCAAGTTTGGGTTTTTATTCGGGTGTGCATACCACAAGTTTCGGCGGTCGTTCGCTTGTGGAAGATCTTCCGCTGTTGCTTAAACTGCTTTCCGAATCGCTGCGGATGCCGACATTTCCAAAAGACGAAATTGAGAAGTTGCGCGCGCAATGGCTGACCGGCCTTGCGATTCGCGCGCAGGATACCTCCGGGATGGCGTCGATGGCGTTCGATCGCATGTTGTTCGACGGGCATCCGTATAGCCGCCCAACGGACGGATTTGTGGAAACGGTCGAATCGATCACACGGCGCGATATGGCGGATTTTCACCGCCGTCACTTCGGACCGAAGGGGCTGGTCATTGCAATCGTGGGCGCGATCGACCCGAAGAAGGTCGTCGGCGCGGTGGAGCGTGCCCTCGGAGGCTGGCAGGTTCCAGGTCAGGCGGATGCGCCGATGTTGCCTCCCGTCAAGCCGATTAAGAAAACGGTCCGGCATCATCATGCGCTTGCGGGGAAATCGCAGTCCAATCTGGTGATTGGCATGTTTGGGCCGCGCCGCAACGACCCGGAATATTTTTCAGCATCGCTGGGGAATTCGATCCTGGGGCAGTTTGGGATGATGGGGCGAATCGGCGAGGTGGTGCGCGAGAAGTCGGGGCTGGCGTATTATGCGTATTCGAGCCTGAATTCGGGAACGGGCCCTGGATCGTGGGAGGTGCATGCGGGGGTGAATCCCAAAAATTTGAAGAAGGCGATCGCGTTGATCGAAAAGGAATTGCATCGATTCATCAAACATGGAGTAACAAAGGATGAACTTGCCGACAGCCAGTCCAGTTTTATCGGACAGTTGCCGCTGTCGCTTGAATCGAATGGTGGCGTTGCCGGCGCGATTTTGAATATCGAGCGTTATCAACTTGGTTACGATTATTATCACCGCTATGAGCGCCTGGTGCGGGAAGTGACTCGCGACGACGTGCTGGAAACCGCGCGAAAGTACATCGCCCCGGATCGTTTGGTGATTTCGACGGCGGGGCCGTAAATTCTGTAATACGTAATTGGTGATTGGTCATTTTGATCATGGCTCTGCGAACAGGTGTTGACCTCATTGATATTGCGCGCGTCCACGAGGCGATCGAGCGTCACGGCGAAAAATTTCTTGCGCGGATATTTACGCAGGCCGAGCGGGAGGAGTGCGCCGGGCGAGTCCCTTCACTTGCGGCGCGGTTTGCGGCGAAAGAGGCAACTGCCAAAGCGTTGGGTTGCGGCATTGGCCTTGTGAGTTGGCAGGACATCGAAGTAAGAGGCGACGAAAACAACGCTCCGCATTTGTATTTATATGGCGAGGGGGAGAGACTGGCGAAAGAACTCGGTCTTGTGGAATGGTCGGTGAGTTTGAGTCACACGGAGAGTCAGGCGATTGCGTTTGTGGTGGCGATGTCGGATAC
>JACPVD010000243.1 GCA_016191895.1 Chloroflexota bacterium
ATATCGGAATAGCTGGTCCAATCGCAGGCTTGGTCGTTTCTATTCCTGTGCTGTTTTTTGGTCTTTCACTTTCAAGTGTGCAACCCATCGTTCTTTCTGCTTGTGGCATTTCACTTGAAGGTAACTCAATTCTGTACCTATTTGCTAAGTATGTGACATTTGGTCAACTACTTCCCGCGCCCATTGAGCCACAAGGTGTTTTATACTGGCTTCGATATTTCTTCACTGGTTCTCCGATTCCTCTTGGCGGCACCGACGTATTCATTCACCCGGTGGCGTTTGCGGGCTGGGCGGGGATTCTCGTAACGGCGTTGAATCTCATCCCTGCCGGCACGCTCGATGGCGGCCATGTGATCTATGCCTTGCTCGGAGAAAAAGCCAAACAAGCGTTTCCGTTTATCATTGGCCTCCTCGGCGTTCTCGGCTTTTTCTGGAGCGGATGGTGGATCTGGGCCGCGCTCCTGTTCTGGCTTGGACGAGTCAATGCCCAGCCTTTGGATCAGATCACCACGCTCGATCCGCCCCGACGCTTGATCGCCCTCGCGATGATCGTCGTCTTCGTTTTGGTGTTCATGCCCGTTCCATTTATGACACTGGCGCAGTAAAAATTTTCTCGTCTTCGCGACGAAGCAATCTTTGTTACAGTGTATGAGATTACTTCGGGCGGGCAAAATTCGCCCGAACGCCCTCGCAATGACGACATACCTCCCATGAAAAAACTGATTTTCCTCTTATTCATCACATCCTTATTGTTAACCGCCTGCGGCGCAGAGACAGCGCCCGCTGTCACAGAGCCATCGTCCACGCAGGTTGTGGAGAAAACACCGAAGCCTGAATCCACCGTCGCGCCGGCAACCCGCTTACAGGTCAGCGAGGATGCGTTGAAGGGGTTGGAGATCAAGGTTTGGATTCCGTGGTACGGAGTCGAGGCGGGGCTCTTCGAGTCGTTTGTCGAGGAATTCAATGAAAAGAACGAGTGGGGAATTGTCCTGGTGATGGAGAACCAAATCAATTTTTCGAATCTGTATGAAGGCGTATCGATTTCATTGCCGACGGCGGACAAGCCCGATCTTGTGATTGCATTGCCCGAACATGCGCTCGAATGGGACACGGACGGCGTGGCGGTGGATTTGACTCCGTATGTGGAAGACCCGTTGTACGGTATCGATTCGAGCGATATTCCAAATGTGTTTTGGAATCAGGATTTTATCGACGGAAAGCGCGTGGCGATTCCCGCCCAGCGCACATCACGTTTTTTGTTGTGGAATGAATCGTGGGCGAAACAACTTGGCTTCGGCTCGTTGCCCGACGCGCCGGATGATTTCAAACAGCAGGCCTGCCGCGCGCAACAAGCCATGCTAAAAGATGAATCGCCGCAAAATGATTTCATGGGCGGCTGGGCGGTGAATACCGAACCGATGACCGCGTATGCGTGGCTGCTGGCTTTTGAAGGCGGCGTGTTGGAAGGAAGCGATTATCGTTTTCTCACGCCGAACAATATCGCGGCCTTTACATTTTTGCGCGAACTCTCCGAAGCGGGATGCGCGTGGCAGGCGGCGAATGCAAACCCGATCTCGTCGTTTGCGAAGCGCGAGGCGATCTTCATCACCGCGAGTCTGCAAGACCTGCCGGAGGTTGCGCGCGAGTTTGCAAGCGCGGGCAATACCGATTCGTGGAAGGTGATTGCGTTCCCCGGCGCGAATGAAGACGCGCTGGTTGTGTATGGTTCTTCGTATGTGATTTTAAAATCGACCCCGGAAGAACAACTTGCTTCGTGGCTGTTCATTCGCTGGCTGTTGGATGCGGAACAGGACGCGCGCTGGGTGGAGGCGACCCACCTCTTCCCGATTCGCAAGTCGACCCTTGGCCTGCTCGCCGATTACGAGAAGACTCATCCGCAATGGGCGCAGGCGGTGAAACTCCTGCCGCAGGGCGAAGTGCAACCGCAACTGGCTTCGTGGCGCACTGTTAAGACAATGATCGGCGACGCCTTCACACACATGTACCGCGTCAACATCCCCAGCGGACAGGTGGCCGCAATCCTCGCGCAGATGGAGACACTCTCGAGGGAGTTGAGTAAATAGTCCCTCATCCCCAACCCTTCTCCCTGAGGGAGAGGGGTAGGGGTGAGGGTAAGGAGAATCCCATGACTACATCCGAATACAAGGCAAGACAGGTTCGCGCCAAGACCCACGAAGTGATCGACTATGATCGCGATGATTCCAAGCCCGGCAAGCCTTTGCATATTCTCATCCCCGGCGGGATGGTGGCATTGGCCGCGCTGGCGGTGATCATCTTTCTGGCGTATGAGATCTGGCTAGAGGGCAATCTCGATCAGGGACTCGGCCTGATTTTGATCGGAGTGCTTTCTCCGGTGTATATTGGCGGGGTGTTCCTGTTCAGTTACGGGTACGAGTTGTATAACATTCCCCGCGCCCTGCGATTGACGGCGATCATCGTCTTTGTGACGCTGGCGGCGGTGGTGATCATTGCGGTGCTGTTTATGGCGCTGGCAAATATGAACGGCGGATCGAGATCATCTTCATCTTCCAGTTCCAGTTCCAGTTCCAAAGGCGGGAAGTCATCCTCATCGGCGAGATCGTCCTCGTCGTCGCGATCGTCTTCATCGGGTTCGTCGGTGAAACCTTCCGTTGCCAAAGGCGGGAGTAATCTCGGCGGCATTGCGGGAATGGCCGGCGCGATTGGGAATAAGTCGTCATCGTCGTCGGGATCGTCTTCGGGCGGCGGCTCATCCAAAAGCGGGGGCGGCGTCGACTCGGGTCACATTTACGTCGGTCACGGCGGCGGTGGGACTCGCGTGGAAACCCGCGAGGTGACAAAGGAAGTGGTGAAGGAAGTGCCCAAGGAACCGATGCCGATCACTTGTCCGTTTTGTACGCGGTCGTATATTCCTGTGGAGCATAAATTTACCTGTCCCAGTTGTGGCGCGGCGACGCCGAGGGAATTGATCGAAGAGTCGCAGGAGCCGAAGAAATAGAACGATGGCGGAAAATTTGGAGCAGGCATGCGCAGGCCTTGAATCTGTCTGACAATTTCCGCAACGACTTTTGTAAAAATCATTGACACATTTTTCATTTCGAGTAGAATACCGCCCAATATGTTTAGAGACCGCGCAAGTATTTTGATGGAAGCCAGATCCAAGCGAAAGCCCTTCTCTGCAACTTCGGTTGTCGGGTTTGGGCTTGTTGCGGTTGATGAACAGGAAACGAA
>JACPVD010000244.1 GCA_016191895.1 Chloroflexota bacterium
GGAGGCGGGTCCACTGGTTGTCTTTTGCGTATTCCGAAAGATAAATAGCGGCGGCGATTCCCAGCGGAACCGAAAAGACCGCCGTACCGATGGTGAGATATAGCGTGCCGATGATGGCCGGTAAAATCCCGCCGGCGCGCATCCCGTCGTGGGGAAAGCCGGAGAGAAACTCCCAGGAGATGGCGGAACCTCCCTTGAATAGAATGAAGAGGATCGTGCCAACGATGGGCAAAACCGTAAACAGCGCCATGAACGTGATGGCGAAAAATCCGATCCGCTGGACGGTGTGACGATTGCGCGAGAGGAGTTTGGTGATCATGAAAGAATCCGTTCCGCCCGTTTCTTTGCGCGGAATACGACCGATGAGGCGATGACGTTCACAACCAGCGAGATCAGGAAGAGCGCCATGCCGATGAAGAACAACGCATGGTAATGCGTACTTCCGTTTGCGACCTCGCCCATTTCGGCGGCGATGGTGGCGGTCATCGTGCGCACCGGGGAGAAAATGCTTCCGAGTTTGATCGCCAGTACGGGCGCGTTTCCGGTGACCATCATCACGGTCATGGTTTCACCGATGGCGCGGCCAACTCCAAGCATGATTGCAGTCAACACGCCGGATTTTGCCGCGGGCAGAGTCACACGCCAGATGGTCTGCCAGCGGGTTGCGCCCAGCGCCCATGCGCCTTCGCGGTACGCACGCGGGACGGAATCAAGCGCATCCTCCGCAACCGACACGACGGTGGGGACGGCGATCCCGCCCAAAAGGAGGGACCCGGTAAAGGCGGTCAGGCCCGTTGGCAGGTCCAGAAAGACGCGTAGAAACGGCGAGAGGACGAGAATCCCAAGAAATCCCAACACCACGGAGGGAAGTCCGCCGAGCAATTCGACAAGAGGTTTCAAAATTTCTCGCATCCAACGCGGGGCGATCTCGGAAATGTAAACGGCGGTGCCAATTCCAAACGGGACGGCGATGAGCGCCGCGCCAAGCGTGACCACCAGCGAACCGCTGATGAGCGGCAGGATGCCGAAATAATTTTCGATGGGATACCAGCGGATGTGGAGCAGGGACGATGCATCCACTTCTACGAGCGCGGGCAGGCCTTCGCGCAACAGAAAGAAAAATATCAGCGCGACAAAGACAATGGCGGAATATCCGCTCGCTTTGATGGCTCTTGTGATAATGAACTCTTGCCAGTTTAATGATTTTTCCATGAGTTATTTCACCGGAACAAAACCCAGTTCGGCCACGATCCATTGCGCCTCTTCGGAGAGAATCCAATCAAGGTAGTCCTTGATGAAGCCAGTTGGTTCGCCGTCGGTGTACATGTAGAGGTCGCGCGCAATGGGATAGGATTTGTCGTTGACCGTTTCGATGGAAGGCAGTACATATGATACGCCGTCCTCTTTTGCGATGGCGATCATCTTGAGATCGTCGGGCACATAGCCCAACCCGTCGTAGCCGATGGCGTTGGGATTGTTGCGCACCTCTGAAATAATTCCCTCGGAGGATGGGAGCAGGAGGGTGTCCATCGAGAACAGGGTTTTATCTTCCTTGTTTCCGAGCCGCAAAACCGTTTCCAAAAAATAGACGTGCGTGCCGGAGTTCGTTTCGCGCGAGAGGCGCACAATGGGACGGTCTTCGCCGCCGACCTCGCTCCAGTTTGTGTATTTGCCGCTGTAAATATCGGATATCTGCTTCAAGGTCAGTTCGCTGACCGGGTTCCCGGGATTAACGATCACTGCAATTGCGTCGCGGGCGATGATGTGCTCGACCGGATCGATTCCCTTGGACTGCGCTTCTGCGATCTCCTCGTCCTTGATTCGGCGGGACGCGTTTGCGATTCCCACCGTGCCGTTGATCAACGCCGCGATTCCCGTGCCCGACCCGCCGCCTGTCACCGATATGCGGACGTCGGGGTGGTCGCCCTGATATTTTTCCGCCCACGCCAGCGCAAGGTTGACAATGGTATCGGAGCCTTTATTTTCGATGTATCGAGCCGGGGAATTGGGTGAGGATGAAGATTGCGTTGAACCGCAGGAGACAATGACCAAAGAGAAAAGAAGCAGAAGGATAACGGCGTGTTTCATTGGCGTGGATTATAGCCGCAGGCAGGCGGGGAAACAAGCGGGTTTCTTTGATACAATCGCCCCATGATCACGGCACAATCCGCATTTTCCGTCCAGCATCTTGATTTTTATTACGGGAAGTCGAAGGCGCTTTCCGACATCAACCTTGAAATCGAGCCGAAAAAAGTAACGGCGTTGATCGGCCCTTCGGGGTGCGGTAAGTCCACATTTCTGCGTTGTTTGAATCGCATGAACGACACCATCGCCGATACGCGTGTGGACGGGAAAATCCTGCTCCAGGGCGAGGATATTTATTCGCCGGGCATGGACGTGGTCGATTTGCGCCAGCGCGTGGGGATGGTGTTCCAGAAGCCGAATCCGTTTCCGCAGTCGATCTACGATAATGTGGCATTCGGTCCGCGCGTGATGGGCATGGACGTGAATCTGGATGAGGTGGTGCAAAGCAGTCTCGAACGCGCCGCATTATGGGACGAAGTGAAACATGATCTAAAAATGGACGCCATGGGACTCTCGCTCGGACAGCAGCAGCGCCTCTTCTACATCGTGGGTTACCAGCAACACGGAACGGTTCGCGCCCCGGAGAATTCCGGCGAGCCATTCCTGAAGTCCGGAACGCGTGATCGCGTCGAGCGCCCCGAAAGGTTCGTCCAGGA
>JACPVD010000245.1 GCA_016191895.1 Chloroflexota bacterium
TGGACGAGCCCCGCGCGGTGCGCATACCCAAGCCCGGCGCAAGCTTGTGCGATGAGCGGAATTCCCTTTTCGACGCTAAAACGACCCTGTTCGCGAATCAATTGTTTCAGGTCTTTGCCGGGGATGTATTCCATGACGATGTAGAGCAGGTTGTCGGCAAAGCCAAAGTCATGCACTGTGACGATATTCGGGTGCGAAAGGTTCGCCGCCGAACGCGCCTCCATGCGAAAGTGGCTCTGGAATTCTGCGCTGGTGGAATAATCTTTGCGCAGGACTTTAATCGCAACCTTGCGATCCAGCATGAGGTCGCGCGCAAGATAGACATTGGCCATGCCCCCCGTGCCAAGTTTTTCGAGGAGTTGATAACGGTCGTTGAGAAGGGTTGGTTCGGCCATTGAATGGGATTATATCGCAAGACAGGTATAATCCTATCAATGCGAAAGGGACTTCTCCTCTACAACCCCGCCGCGGGGCGTTACCCCGTGAGGCGTTTTGTGCGCGGAATCATGCATCCGCTCAAAGAAGCAGGCTGGAGCATCGAGATTGCTGAAACCTTAAGCGGCACCCATGCCATACAGACCGCGCATCAGGCCGCCACGGAAAAATATGACGCAGTCTTCGCCATCGGCGGCGATGGAACAGTGGGGCAGGTGGCCAGCGGCCTGCTGGATTCAGAAACCGCGCTCGCCGTACTCCCCGCAGGCACAACGAATGTATGGGCGCTGGAGCAGGGACAAAAACCGTTTAGTTGGTTCAAATGGCAGGCGCTTCGCGATAACGCAAAACTGCTTGCAAATGCCGAGTCGCAGCGCGTGGATGTCGGCTTATGCAATGACCGTCCGTTTTTGTTGTGGGCGGGCATTGGGCTGGACGCACATACCATCCACAAGATCGAGCCGCGTCCGCGTTTTTTCAAGCACATTTCCGTCCCGCATTTTTTTGCCACTACCGTTTGGGAGGCAACTTTCTGGCACGGACTTGATCTGCGCGTATGGGCAGACGGTCAATTCGTGGAAGGTCATTATCTCGTGGCGGTCGCAACGAACATTCGTCATTACGCCGGTGGCATGTCGGTGCTTTCGCCCGAAGCCCTGCTCGACGATAACGAAATGGACATGTGGCTCCTCAGCGGAAACAACGTCGCCGATGCGCTGCGTCATTTTTTCGATCTCGTCGCGGGGCGTCATCTCACGTCCGATCAGGCGCGGCGGCTCCCCTTTCGCGCGGCGCGTGTCGAATCGGATGCGGCTTTCTCCATTCAAGTGGACGGCGATCCCGCCCTTGGCAGCCATCATGCGGATATCACCATCAAGCATCGCGCGTTGAAAGTGCTCATGCCAAAAGATGCTTTGTATTTGTTGAAGAGTCCGAACCAATAACTGATTTTACGTTCTGAGCTAAGAGACTGTTTCTTAAAGAAATTTTCTCCACAAAAAGGGGAATGTGGGGTGTTTTGGGCGCGCGAAGCGCGCCCAAAACACCCCACACCCCAGTTTGTTGTCTCGGAATTGGACTTAAGAAAAGCTCTCTACGTCGAAGGACGTCGGGCAAGGTGAATAAACAAATGGACTTAAAACCACTTATCAATCGCTGGACAGTTTTCGGCGCAATTCTCATTGCGGGGATTTTACTGATCATCACACTTGTGGTTATCGGTTGGACATCTCCCCGCTTCTCGCCTGACGTCGGGTTTGCCCCGGCCGATCTGACGATGATTCCCGCCCCGACACATACCCCCAACGCCACCCCCGCGCCGACTCTCGACCCCAACCTCGTCACCCCGACACTTGTCCCAGGCGCGATCGGCGTTGGCGCATACGTGCAAATCAGCGGCACCGATGGCGAGGGATTGCGCATCCGCTCCGTGCCGGGACTCACCGGCGACACAGTCTTTTTCGGCGGCGAGTCGGAGGTTTTTCTTGTCCGCGATGGTCCGCAAACCGCAGACGGATATACGTGGTGGTATCTCGTTGCCCCATATGACGAAACCCGCGCAGGCTGGGCCGCCGCCGATTTTCTGGCGGTTGTGCCTTCGCCTTAACCTGGACTCGAACGTCTCCAGACGTTCGAGTCAGTCACAAGTTCAACGTCTGGCCCTCACAGGGTGCTTCGCGAAGACGTTGGACTCCATTTGTGAGGAACCATGTCTGAAAAACCAACCGGCGTTACCGCCAGCAAAAGTAAAAAAGAATTCACGGTCACGTGGGACGACGGCCACACGAGCGTTTATCCATTTGGATTGCTCCGCGCCGCCTGTCCCTGCGCCCAATGCCGCGGCGGACACGAAAACATGAAATCAGAACCCGATGAAGATGTATTCACAAAAAAAA
>JACPVD010000216.1 GCA_016191895.1 Chloroflexota bacterium
CATGCAATGGCGGGTTCTTATTCCCCATCGCCACAACCGCCTTGAGATTCTTGCTCCCCATCACCGCGCCCACTCCAGAACGAGCCGCCGCGCGATGCTTATCATTCATGATCGCCGCCATCAATGCCAGGTTCTCCCCCGCCGGGCCAATACATGCGACTCTCGCATCTGCGGACGTTTCTGCTTTCAGGATATCCGTCGTCTCATGCGTATCCTTCCCCCAAGCATGCGCCGCCGGTCTCACCTCAACCTGATCCTCGTTTACAAAGAGATATACCGGCTCTGACGCCTTCCCCTCGAAGATGAACATATCGAATCCCGTGCGCTTCATCCACGTCGGGAATTCGCCCCCCGAATTCGAGTGCGCCAGCGCCCCCGTTAACGGCGACTTGGTGACGACCATATAGCGATTCCCAGTCGGCGCAGGAGTCGCTGTCAGTGGGCCGGTGGCGAAGATGATCATATTCTCCGGAGAGAGTGGATCAACCGTCGGATCCATTTCCTTGTACATATAATGGATCGCCCATCCCCGCCCGCCGAGATAATCACGCGCGATCTTTGGGTCAACATCTTCTTTGGTAACTTTTTTAGTGGTGAGGTTTACTCGCAAAATTCTCAGATGCCAGCCGTACATATTTTCTCCTTGTTTTAGTGATCGAATAGAGCGGGTGTTTTTCTCGCTCGTACACTTGCGCCGAATGCAAGTGCGGTGTCAAGACCACCAGTGATTGAGTTGTTTCAATAACGCGGCAAAAAACACAGCCAATTCAATACTCGCAGTGATTATAATCAGCAAATCATGCCCATGCCATCCCCCGCCTCCATCCTCAAACAGACATTTGGCTACGATACTTTTCGTCCGCTTCAACAGGACGTGATCGAAAACGTCCTGGCCCGCAAAGATACCCTCGCCGTCATGCCGACGGGCGGGGGCAAGTCGTTGTGTTATCAGATTCCCTCGTTGATCTTCGAAGGGCTTACGGTTGTCGTCTCGCCATTAATTTCCCTGATGAAGGACCAAGTGGAGCAGTTACGGGCGTATGGCGTGCCGTCGCTTTTTATCAACAGCACATTGTCGCCGCAGGAATATCAGGCGAACATGGATCATGTCAAGCGCGGCGAAGTGAAACTGCTTTACGTTGCGCCGGAGACTCTTCTCACCCCGCGCATTCTCTCGCTTCTCGATTCTATCCAGGTGGATTGCATCACCATCGACGAAGCGCACTGCATCTCGGAATGGGGACACGACTTCCGCCCTGAATACCGCCAGATCGTCGAAGTGCGAAAACGATTCCCCAAAGCGATTTGTCTTGCGCTCACCGCCACCGCCACATCGCGCGTGCGGCAGGACATTCGCAACACGCTCAAGTTTGCGACTACAAATGAATTCATCGCCAGTTTCAACCGCGAGAATCTTTACATCGAAGTAACGCCCAAGCGCGAACCCTTCTCGCAAACGATTGATTTCCTCAAGCGTTACAAAGATCAATCGGGCATCATCTACTGTTTCTCGCGCAAACAAGTGGACGAACTTGCCGCGTATCTCGCGTCCAAAAATTATTCCGTCCGCCCGTATCACGCCGGGCTGGAAGATACGGAACGCAAGCGCAGCCAGGAAGCCTTCATCCGCGACGACGCGCAGATCATCGTCGCCACCATCGCATTCGGCATGGGCATCAACAAGCCCAACGTGCGCTTCGTCGTTCATTTCGACCTGCCAAAAAGCATCGAAGGCTATTACCAGGAGATTGGCCGCGCCGGGCGCGACGGACTGCCCGCGCATTGCATGCTCCTGTACAGTTATTCCGACGTTGCCAAGATAAACTACTTCATCGATCAAAAGGAGGGAGATGAAAGGCGGGTTGCAATCGAACACTTGAACGCGATCGTTCGCTTCGCGGAAGATGAATTGACCTGCCGCCGCAAACCGCTCCTCAACTACTTCGGCGAATCCTACCCCGCCGACAACTGTTCCAACTGCGACAACTGCACCTCCGCCCCAACCACTCTCGAAGACATCACCCTCTATGCCCAGAAATTCCTCTCCTGCGTCAAACGCGCCGGCGAGAAGTTCGGCGCGGGACACATCACCGATATTTTGCTCGGCTCGAAAAATGAAAAGGTGATTCGCTGGGGTCACGACAAACTCTCCACGTATGGCATCGGCGCCGAGTTGACGAAGAAACAATGGATGCATATCGGTCGGCAACTGCTGTCGACGGGTTATCTCAAACAGGAAGGCGAGTATCACACCCTGAGTCTCACGGCCAGGGCGTTGGAAGCGCTCAAGAAACGCGAACCCATTTTCGGCGTCGTGCAGGAAGCGGAGCGCGTCCGCACAAAACGAAGGAAGGAAGAAGTCGAATACAACCATGAATTGTTTGAAGCCTTGCGTCAAAAAAGGAAAGAGCTGGCGGATGAAGCGGGCGTCCCGCCGTATGTGATCTTTTCAGATAAAACACTGGTGGAAATGGCGGCGTATTATCCGCAAAC
>JACPVD010000217.1 GCA_016191895.1 Chloroflexota bacterium
CCGCAGTTGCAATTGCTTCCTGCGTGGGAGTTGCCGTTCCTTGACAGGCCGCACAATACTGGATGGCAAGCGTCACTGCCAGCAGATATGCGGTCGTTGGGCGTATGCGTGGATGGGACAAGTGTCACTCCGTTGGTCAGCGCTGCCTGCGTTCATTACGGGGAAGTGTTTCTGACGGCGATCTATTTATCAGGGTTGATGTGGTGGATGATTTCCGCCCAAGATTCAACCATGAGTATTTTCTCTCCCGTATATTCGCTTTCAAATGCAGATTTTTCTTCCGGGAACGGGTTGAACAGGTACAGTTTATTCATCAAGTCCAGGTCGTCCAAATGGCGCAACACAGACCAGCGATCGTCAATAAAATAATTGAGCCGATGTTCTTCCGCGATGATTCTTTTTTGGTGCCTTTTCTCGCAGAAATAGAGATTTTCGAACGGCACGCCTGTTGTCTTGAAAAAATTCCTATGAAACAACCATTCCCTGGACATTCTCTGATTCAGCATTGAACATTTTGAAACAAGAAATATATTTGTCCCGCCAAACCATTCGACCAGTTTTCCAACGGATTCGAATGTGCCCTCATAAGCCGGCACGTTGAGATAATCTTTCCCAAAAGGGGCAACATCCGTATCCCTTTGGGTCAGCACATTGCCGATGTCGATTCCAATTTTCACATCCATTATTAATTTTTCATTCCCTGCGAAGCCAGCCAGCTACTTCTTCACCGGCTTTGCCATCTCATCCTTGACGGCGTGATACAAATTCTCAGCCTTGAGCTCGCTGAGCGCGTAACACGGGGCTTTGAGGTTATCCGCCAATTGCTGGGCGAGTCCCTGATCGAAGGCGGCGTCTTCCATGTTGATCACCACCGAGCGGACTTTTTCATTCGCAATGAGTTCCGCGAATTTATAGGATTCTTCCTGCGGCGGCAATGTGCCCAGTGAGACATTCCCCGCGCCATCGGTCAGGACAATGAGGAGCGGTTCCACATCGGGATGTGTGTGTTTTTCGTGCGTCAATACATCGTGCGCCATGAACAACCCTGCCGAAAGCGGAGTCTTCCCGCCGACGGGAATATCCATCAATGCGCGTTGCGCGAGTTGCACGGAGTTGGTGGGGGAGAGCACCAGCGTGGCGCGATCTTTTTGAAAGACGATCAAACCCACACGGTCACGGCGTTGATACGCGTCTGTCAACAGCGAAAGGATCGCGCCTTTAGTTGCGTTCATGCGTTCGGCTACCGCCATCGACCATGAAGCATCCACCAGGAACAGCACAAGATTTGCAACCCGCTTCACGCGGACTTTGCGTTGCAGGTCGCCTTTCTTAATGGAGAAGGCGAGTTTCTTCCGTTCTTCCGTGCGTTGTTTTTGGAACGGCGCGGCGGCGCGGAAGGTGGCGTCGAAAGCGATGTCGTTGAGTTTATCGCCGGCCGGACGCGCCTTGATATAACGGCCATGCTTGCGCTCGGTCTTGGTGAGCGAACGACGTCCGGCCTGTTTGCGGGTTAATTTATCGAGAGGGGTATTGAGCTTGCGCGGTTGGAAGGTCTCGCCTGCTTTAACTTTTTGCCCGCCGTCCCACCAGTTTGCGCTCGTGCTTGCGAACACTTCCTGTTGCTGCATGGGTTCGGGGTTTCCCTGTTGCGGACCTTCCTGCTGTTCATCTTCAAGTTTTAAGTTTTTTTTTCCTCGCCTTCGCCGTCCTGCTTGCTTTCGGATTCATCGTCCGCTTCGCTCGGCATGGACTGACCCGCCAACTGTTCGATGCGTTCCTGTAATTGTTCGGTGGTCATTTCGGCTTGTTGGAACGGCGTGCGCTTGATGCGGTGGGGAAGGGCCAATTCTGCGGCCAGCGCGATATCGTGATCGTTGATTTTGGTCCGGCCTTCGAAAGCGGCTTCGGCGCGTGCGGCTTTGAGGATGACCAAATCCGCGCGGTGACCATCGACATTCAATGAGGCGGTCAGTGCGGCAATGGAGAGCAGGTCGCGGCTGGTGTGCGTGACCTGATCGACGAGTTCGCGGCCGCGCGCGATCTTCTGTGAAAGTTCATCTTCCTTCACAAGCCATAATTTACGGAAGGTATCTGCGTCTTTTTCGTAGGACAGGTTGCGCTCCATGATCGTGACGCGCTCGCGCGCATCGCGGATGCCGACGATATCGACGGATAGCGCAAAGCGGTCCAGCAGCTGGGGGCGGAGATCCCCCTCTTCAGGATTCATCGTCCCGACGAGAATGAAGCGCGCCGGGTGGGCGAAGGAAATCCCCTCGCGTTCGACCGTGTTCACGCCCATGGCGGCAGAGTCGA
Organism: Chloroflexota bacterium; assembly: GCA_016191895.1. Taxonomy (GTDB): domain Bacteria; phylum Chloroflexota; class Anaerolineae; order Anaerolineales; family Villigracilaceae; genus Villigracilis. The sequence continues at coordinate 2,314 of JACPVD010000217.1, forward strand.
GGAGAATATCCACCACATGATCGTCGAGCAGATTCACTTCGTCGATGTAGAGCAATCCGCGGTTTGCGCTGGCGAGCACACCGGGCTCGAAATGACGTTCACCTTTTTGAATGGCTTTTTCGATATCGAGCGTGCCAACCACGCGATCTTCGGTGGCGGAAACGGGAAGGTTGATGAATGGCGTGGCGCGTTCTGCGGTGGGAAGTTTCTTCGCGGCGGCATAACGTTCCTTGCATTCGGTACACCATGTCCCGGGTTTCTCGGGATCGCATCCGAAGCGGCAATCCTGCACGATTTTTACATGGGGCAACAACGCGGCCAGGGAACGCGCGGCGGTCGACTTTGCCGTGCCGCGTTCGCCGCGGATCAATACGCCGCCGATGCGGGTATCAACTGCATTAAGAATGAGGGCGCGTTTCATGCGCTCCTGTCCAACAATGGCTGTGAATGGGAAAATGGCGGGCATGTGTGTACTCCAGTGCGCGATTATAACGCGAGTTTTCATTTTCAAACGAAATATCGGGGTTGTCAACTTCCCATTTCACTTGTATAATCCAACTTACATTTCAGTTAATTGGAGTCACGCGTAATGGATGAACAAAAAGCCCAAAACGGGCAAGGAGATGCAAATCCCCAGGGAGATCAGCACCAGCAAAACCAAACCATGGAGTCTCTGCTCGAAACGGAATCATTGAGCGTAGAGTTGCCCCAGGTGGGTGAGATTCGCAAAGGGGTGATTGCAAGCATTGGAACAAACCAGATTCTTATCAGTGTCGGCGCAAAATCCGAAGGCATTGTTTCCGGCCGCGAGTTGGAACAACTCAACGCGGAGGAACGCTCCGCCCTCTCGGTGGGACAGGAGGTAAACGTATACGTCCTCAACCCGGAAGATTCAAACGGCAACGTCGTTTTATCCTTCAAACGGGCGCAGGAGGAATTGTCCTGGGAAAACGTCGAAAAGATGATCGCCGAAGAAACCGTGATCGATACCAAGATCATCGGCTTCAACAAAGGCGGTTTGATCGCCGCGGTTGGAACCCTGCGCGGGTTCGTTCCCTCCTCCCAGATCAGTTCGATACGTCGTTCGCAAGCCAGCGGTGACACCCCCGAACAAAAATGGCAGAAGATGGTCGGCCAGCCGATCTCTGTCCGCATCATCGAAGTCGATCGCGAACGCCGTCGTTTGATTTTATCCGAACGTTCCACCAATCCCGAAACGCGCTCTTCCATGAAAGACCGCGTAATCAGTGAATTGGAAGAGGGCAAGACCTATTCCGGAAAAGTGACCAGCCTCGCGGATTTCGGCGCGTTTATCAACATCAACGGCGCGGACGGACTGGTTCACCTCTCCGAACTTTCGTGGGAACGTCTCCAGCATCCGCGTGAAATTCTCGAAGTCGGGCAGGAGGTCAAGGTCAAGGTCATCAACATCGACCGCGAAAAGAAACGCATTGGCCTTTCCCTGCGCGCCCTGCAGGAAGACCCGTGGAAACACAAGGTTGAAAAATTCAGCGTCGGCCAGCTTGTCGAAGGCGCGATCACCCGCCTCACCAAGTTTGGCGCATTCGCCCGGCTCGAAGGCGATGTTGAAGGCCTGATTCACATCTCCGAGTTGAGCGAGAACCGCGTCGAACATCCAAAGGAAGTCTTGAAGGAAGGCGATGTCAAGACTCTGCGCGTCATCCGCATCGACAACGAACAGCACCGTATCGGCCTCAGTCTGCGCAAAGTGGACTCCGCTGCCTTTGCCGACAAAGACTTCAAGATGCTCACCAGGGATTTCAACGACCCGGACGAGCCATCCCCCTCCGACGACGATAACAAACCCGAATAAACCCCAGAGCGCGCCCGCCAAGCGAGGCGCGCTTTTTATAATCCCATGCCAATCCTTGTCGACGCTCACGCAGACATCGCCTATAACATGCTCAAGTTCGAGCGCGATTACTCCCGTTCAGCCCACGAAACGCGCCAGATCGAAATCGGCAGTCAGGTCGTCGTCGACAACGAGGACGCCCTCATTGGCTGGCCCGATTATCAGCGCGGACAGGTCGCGATCATTTTCTCCACGCTCTTTGCCCTCCCCGCGCGTTGGAGCAAAACCGCAAACAAAGCCCAATCCTATCGCACCTTCGACGAGGCCCATGCGATTTGTCGCGAACAATTGCAGGCATACCAGCGGATGACCGATTCGCAACCCGACAAATTTCGACTCATCGCTTCCACCCGCGACCTGAACCTGGTCCTCGACAATTGGCAAACTCCCACCCCCAGCCTGGGCGGACATCCCGTCGGCATGGTCATGTTGATGGAAGGCGCGGAAGCCATCCGCGACCTCTCCGAACTCGACGAATGGCACGACCTCGGCTTGCGCCTGATCGGCCCCGCATGGGTGGGCACACGATATTGCGGCGGCTGGAATGAACCCGGCCCGCTTACACCTGATGGCCGCAAACTCCTCTCCGCGATGGCTGATCATCACTTCATCCTCGATCTCAGCCACATGGACGAACAATCTTCAGTGGAAGCGCTGGATGTTTATCGCGGCCCCATTGTCGGCACACATGGGAATTGTTTATCACTGATGCCGAATTCCAACACCAACCGCCATTTTTCAGACCGTGTCATCGAAGGCATTATCGAGCGCGATGGGGTGGTGGGAGTCGTCCCTTATAACAGTTATCTCAAACCCGGCTGGGTGGTTGGACAGAACGCTCGTTCCGAAGTCCCGCTTCGCTATGTGGCCGATCATATCGACCATATCTGCCAGATCGCCGGCGACGCGCTCCACGCCGGCATCGGCTCCGACTTCGACGGCGGCTTTGGCTTGCAATCCGTCCCGCCGGAGATCGACACCATTGCCGACCTGCAAAATCTGGTATCCTTGCTTCAAATGCGCGGATACAGCGAAACCGACATCGAAAACATTTTCAGCGGAAACTGGATCGCGCGTTTGAAAAGAGACCTGCCCTCATGACCGCAAATCGACAAGAGTCTGTCCCTGCCTCCGCGCCGGTGAATACCGCTCCGCTTGAGAACGGAACCCTCACACCGCGAGTGTCTGTCAGTTTGGGGCTGACCTTTTTGGGCTTCATCATTTTTACCATTGGCGCAAAACCCGACTGGCTTGGCTGGGACCGCAGTCCCGTTGTCGGCTTTGTGCAGATCGCCGTCTTTCTCGCCGGCCTTGCATTCATTTGCCTGGGTGGCTATAGCGGGTTGCTTATTTTGTGGTGGGGATACGAGCGGACAATCGTTTCTGAAATCGGCACACGGCTGATGGCGACGGGCTATGTGGTGACCGTCTTTGCCGGCATGGCGGATGTGTTCGGCATGGGATCACAGCCGTTTCCGCAAATCCCCTATTTCGGCCCATGGCAGGCAACGGGGATATTGGTTGGGCAGGGGATTATTGCATTGGGATTTCTATTGTTTATCCCATTCAACCCGCAGAAGGGCTCGCAGCGCCATAACTGAATTATCGCGGCAGGTTTTTTATATTTGTTGTTCGAACATGAACAGGCATTGCCGCCGAACCGCTATGTGTATCTTTTCAAAAAGAAGGGGGGCAAACTCATCTACAAAACTTTACCTTTAGTGCGCCCGACATACGGGGATAGTTGCGGAACGCTCGTTGGGGTAAAATAAAAAATTGCCCTGATATGAAAAATCTTCTGGATGCCCTGCGGGATATTCTCTCCTATCGAAATTTGAGCGAAGGACTTCGGGCCGGGAAGCAAGTTCGCAGCCTCGGCCTGCCGCGTTCTGCGCGGTTGCCGGTATTGGCGGCCCTGTATGCAGATGTAAACCTCCCGATCCTGCTCATCACCGATCGCGCCGACCATGCCCTTTCGATGTTCGATGAGTTGGGTTTTTGGGTCAAGTCGCCGCGGTATTTGTTTGCAGAACCGAATCCGTTGTTTTACGAGGAGGCTGCATGGGGAGTTTCGACCCGCCGCGACCGTTTGCAGGTATTGGCCGTCCTGTCCAATTATCACTTGCCATTTGCAAAGCAGCCCGATGCGCCGCCGATCATTGTCGCATCTGCCCGTTCGCTGATGACGCGCACTCTGCCGAGGCGGGACTTTCTCAAAGCGTGTAAAAAATTATCCGTAAGCCAGACCATCCAACCCGAAGTCCTGATCCGTGAGTGGGTGAGGATCGGTTACCAGCGCGTGAACACCGTCCTTGAGCCCGGCCAATTCTCGCATCGCGGAGGCCTGCTCGACGTCTGGCCGTCGACTGAATCCCATCCCGTTCGTTTGGATTTTTTCGGCGACGAGATCGAAACCATCCGCCAGTTCGATCCCGCTTCGCAAAGAACGATCGAAAAATTGGAATCGATTCTTGTCACGCCTGCGCGCGAATTTTTAGCGGAGACTTCGGATGCGGAAACGCAGTTATCCGAGTTTCATATCCCGCTGCTTCATTCGCAGCCCGCTTCGCTGCTCGATTATTTTCCGCAAAAAGCGTTGATGGTTGCAGACGATCTGAGTCTGATGGAAACGATGGCGAACGAGGTGGAGGAGCAGGCGGTTAAATTTAGGAATGACAGCATTAACGAGGGAACGCTTTCGGGTGATTTTCCCGTGCCGTATCTTCCGTGGTCTGAATTGAACGACGCGCTGACAGGGTATGCGTTCGTGGAGTTGGGATCGAGCTCGTCATCCGCCCTCCCGGGCAATCATCGGGACAATGTGAGCGAAGTCGAAGGGCTGGTAATCAATTTGAGCGAGAGTTTCGGTCACGATGAGAGATTCGGCGGCCGCCTCAAACCGTTTATCGATTATCTCTTTGCGCTGGTCGAAAAAGGAGAGCGGGTCTTTCTCGTTTCGCGCCAGTCTTCGCGATTGCGCGAACTTTGGAACGAACATTATCCCGATTTAACTCATCCCAATCTTGATTTTATCGAAGCCTCGCTATCTGAAGGTTTCACGCTTTCCGCCCAACCATTCCCTATTCACCTAATTTCTGACTCTGAAATCTTCGGCTGGGAACGACCGCAGACCCGCACGCGGCGCGCTTCGGGGCAGACAGCAGAAACACCCGAATCGTTCTATGCAGACCTGATAGTCGGCGACTACGTTGTGCATGTGGATCACGGCATTGGGCGGTTTGCGGGTCTTGTTCAGCGACAGTTGGACGGCCACGAGCGAGAGTATCTCACAATTGAATATGATCGCCAGGATGTGCTGTACGTCCCTGTGCATCAAGCGGACAGGCTCACCCGTTACGTCGGCTCGGATGGTGGCAAGCCTTCGCTCGATCATCTCGGCGGGCAGGCATGGCACGAGACGAAGTCGCGGGTGAAGGAAGCGGTTCATAAAGTCGCCGAAGACCTGCTGGATTTATATGCCCGCCGCCAGGTTGTGGAAGGATACGCCTTTGCGCTTGATTCGCAATGGCAGGGCGAACTCGAAGATAGTTTTCCGTATGTCGAAACCGACGATCAAAAACGCGCGATTGCCGACATCAAACGCGATATGGAACGCCCGCGCCCGATGGATCGACTGCTGTGCGGCGATGTGGGTTACGGAAAAACGGAGGTTGCTTTACGCGCCGCATTCAAGGCGGTGATGAGCGGAAAGCAAGCCGCTGTCCTTGTGCCGACGACCGTTTTGGCGCAACAGCATTTTGAAACATTTTCGCAAAGACTGGCGGCATTTCCTGTAAAAGTGGAGATGCTTTCGCGTTTCCGCACCCCTCGCGAACAGACGGAGATTTTATTCAAACTTGCGCTGGGCGAAATTGATATTGTCGTTGGCACACATCGTTTGATCTCGGCGGATGTGCAGTTCAGGGATTTGGGTTTAGTCATCATTGACGAGGAACAGCGCTTCGGCGTGACTCATAAGGAGCATCTCAAAAAACTGCGCACCGAAGTGGATGTGTTGACGTTGACCGCCACGCCGATTCCGCGCACGCTTTATATGGCCCTGACCGGCGTGCGTGATATTTCCAATTTGAATACGCCTCCCGAGGAACGCCTGCCAATTGTCACGCATGTCGGGCCGTATTCGCCGTGGCTTGTGCGGCAGTCCATTTTGCGTGAACTGGAGCGCGGCGGACAGATCTTCTTCGTCCATAACCGCGTGAACACCATCGATGCGATGAAAGCGCATCTCAATAAACTTGTCCCGGAAGCGCGGGTGGATATCGGCCACGGCCAGATGCACGAGACTCAACTGGCAAGCGTGATGCATCGCTTCAACCTTGGCGAGATCGATATTTTGCTTTGCACCACAATTATTGAATCAGGCCTGGATATTCCCAACGCAAACACCCTGATCGTCGATCGTGCCGATACGTTTGGGTTGGCGCAACTCTATCAACTGCGCGGGCGCGTGGGGCGCGGCGCGATGCGCGCGTATGCATATTTCTTCCGCCATAACAAAATGTCGCCGACGCAGGATGGACAGCAGAGGCTGGAGGTCATTGCGGAGAATACGCAACTCGGCGCGGGCTATTCGATTGCGATGCGCGACCTTGAAATTCGCGGGGCAGGTGATCTGCTTGGAACGCGCCAGCATGGATATATTCAATCCGTCGGGTTTCATCTTTATACGAGAATGTTGTCGGATGCGGTGAGGCGGCTTAGGAGGGGTGAAGGTTCAAGGTTGAAGGTCGAAGGTTCGCCTGAAGTTACACTTGACTTTCAACTTTCAACTTTCAACCTTCCACTATCTCTCCCCGTCAATGTAGATTTGCCGCTTGCGGTTGGAATCCCCAGCGAATATATTTCGGATCAGGATTTGCGCCTGCGTTTGTATCGCCGCATTGCGGATCTGCGCGACGAGACCGAACTCGACGCGCTTGGCTCCGAGTTTCGCGATCGATTCGGCATCATGCCGGAGACGACCCAAAACTTGCTGTATCAGATGCGGGTGAAGTTGCGAGCCGAGAAAGCGGGGCTGGCTTCGGTAAACATGGAGTCGTCGGGGCAGATTCTGCTCAAATATCCCGCGCCGGTTGACGGGTCTGATGTGAAGCGTTTGCCCGATCTGGGAAATGGGGTGAGGGGAGGCAAGTCTGCTTATTGGGTGACGGTTGGGAATGACGAATTGTGGAGGGTGAAGTTGCTGGATGTGTTGGGGGAGTTGGAGAATAGATAAATGGAAAGTAGAGATTGGTTATTGGTAATTTGCGCAGTTTAGATCGTCTTTTAAATTAACAATCGTATTGTCGCGTTGTTGGGATACAGGGGCGTTTTGTGACAGGCGATCAAGCGTCGCGCATAGGCTGGGTTCGACTCCGGCGGTGATCCTCTTTGCCATTTTCGTTAGTGTTTTCACCTGATCCCAATCTTCGAGATGACCGTGGCCTTCGATGAAGGGGATGTATTCGAAGCCGTTGTCGGGTTGTTCGCCGATGGACTGCGCTTCCATCCAAAGTCGCGCGATTGTGTTCCAGTCTCCATATTGTCGCGCAAGATCGGCTTTTTCAAAGTAGTAACACCAGGTTTTGGTGTTTTGTTTTCCGTAGATTTCTTCGGGCAGGGCTGGCTCTGCGTCGGTTTGTTGAATCAAATTGATATCCGAGCCTGCGCTGAGTTGACGCATATCATCGCTGATGAGGCGCAGGTTGGTGTCGTTGGGGCTGAGAATCCACAGACAGCGATTCAATTCAGGGTTGAAGGTGAATACAAGCATCTGTTTGCTATTGCCTGAAAAGTTCATGCTGAGTTTGCTGTCTTCCAGCGGGATGCCTTGTAGAAAATCGCCGACATTTGGATGGGTGTAGTAGAACGGGAAATACCAGTAGGGGGGAGTCGTGATGTCGCCGGGTTGATAGGATGTGATGATCGAAAATGAATTCGAGTAACTTCCCATGTAGCCCAGAATCTCTTCATCGGTGACAAGCGCGGTACCGGGTTGAATCATCGGCGCGCGCCAGAGGAGTTGTTGGGCGAAACGTTCCTGCTTTTCCCAAGAATACGCAAAATCTTTTTCGTTCGTCAAGTGCATGGACACCGCCAGCGCGACGCACATCGAGATGACAACGGC
>JACPVD010000237.1 GCA_016191895.1 Chloroflexota bacterium
TAATCTTACACGGCGAAAATATGACAACGAATCAAGTAACCATACTTACCCGGCTCCTGGAAGTGACGAGAAACCTCAGCACAGTGACCGACCTCGAGGCGTATTTGCAGTCCATGCTTTCAGCCGCCACCGAGTTGACCGCGAGCGAAACCGCTTCCCTGTTGGAATTTGACGAGGTTGAGCAGGAGTTTTTCTTCCGCTGCGTGCTGTGGCGTCACCGTGAAGCATTGAAGGACGCCCGCGTGCCGTTACAGGGAAGCGCCGCCGGCTGGACCTTTCAAAACGCCAAAGCCCTCGTCATCGACGACGTGGCAAAGGATGAGCGTCACTTTGGCGATATCGACGAGTTGACCGGCTTCGTCACCCGTTCCATGCTGGTCGTCTCGCTTGTGTTGCGTGGGAAGCCCATCGGCGCGCTGGAAGTCTGCAACAAAGCGGGCGGCGAATCCTATACAGTAGAGGACATTCTTATATTGGAAACCCTCAACTCGCTCGCCACCATCGCGATGCAGAACGATATGCTCGAGGCCAGTGTAAGTGCCGCGCAAAGTGAAGCGCGCGAACTCGACAAACTGAAGAACGAATTTATCGCCATCACCTCTCACGAACTGCGCACGCCGCTGGGATTGATCCTCGGCCACGCCACTTTTTTGCGCGAACTGGTCAAGGGTGAGTACCACGAACAGGTGGATGCCATCATCCGCAATGCCGCCAAATTAAAAGAAATCATCGAAAGCCTTTCGAGCGTCGATAACTACCAGACCGGCGGCGCGAGCCTTCGTTCCGGCGGCATCTCCATCGCGAAGGTCATCGAGGATGTCTCCTCCTCCTTCCATGATACCGCCGTTCAAAAAGGCGTGGCGCTCAAAGTGGAAATGGACCGCAGCCAGGATTTGCAGGCCGTTGTCGACGCAAACAAGATTTCCATTGTGTTGGGCAATCTTGTGAAGAACGCGATCGCGTTCACCAACCAGGGTGGGCATGTGATCGTTCGCGGCGGGCTCGAATCGGGCTTTGTCAAAGTCTCCGTCGAAGACGACGGTATCGGGATTCCACACAAGGACCTGCCGCGAGTTTTCGACCGTTTCTACCAGGTCGAATCGCATCTCACGCGCAGGCACGGCGGCATGGGGCTGGGACTCTCCGTCGCCAAAGCCATGATCGAAATGCACGGCGGCCGCATCTGGGCCGAAAGCATGGAGGGCGTGGGGAGCATCTTCTCCTTTCTTCTTCCTGTCGAACCAAAGAAAGCGGAGGCGGATGAAGCCCGCCCGTCTGCCGCATAATTCGCATTTCTCTTGAATCGGATCCCGTCGAATTGATTGACGGGATTTTTATTTCTTTGATACACTCGCCTGAACATGTCATTGCGAGCCGCTGATGGTCGGGTAGCGAAGCGTATCGAGACCAGGCAGGTGAGCAATCCCTCTTTTTAAACTGGAACGTCTCATGCAATCCATCAACATACAATTCGATCTCATTCGCCAGTCGGCCACCGTTGCAATGGCCGACAAAATTCTTGCTCTCAAGGCCGGCGGGCACAACATCGTCGGCTTGCAAGTGGGCGATCCTGATTTTGGGACTCACCCTGCGATCATGGATGCCGCGTTGAAAGCGATGCAGGATGGCCTGACCCATTACGGGCCCTCGCGCGGTTACCCTGATCTGCGGACTGCAATCGCCAACAAACTAACTCGCGATGAAGGCCTTTCCTACGATCCCGCAACCGAAATCCTTGTTACACACGGCGGCATCCATGCCTATTACACGGCCATGCAATCCATTTTGAATCCCGGCGACGATGTGTTGATTCCCGATCCGTCGTGGGCGACTCATTCCAACATGGCGATCATGCTGCGCGGAAATGTGATTCGCGTTCCCGCCCCCGCCGACAACGGATTCATCCCCCAATTCGATTCGTGGCTGAAAGCGTGGACTCCCCAAACGAAAGTTATTGTCCTCAACTATCCCTCGAACCCAACCGGCGCGTATCCTTCGCATGATTATTTGCAACACGTTCAGGATTTTGCGAAAGAACATAATCTGTGGATTGTCAGCGACGAAGTATATGGAAGTTTGTATTACGAACAGCGCCCCACTTCTGCTGCGGCCATCGATGGCGCAAAGGAGCGGACTCTCATCGTCAACAGCCTCTCCAAATCCTACGCCATGACCGGCTGGCGGGTGGGTTTCCTCGCCGCGCCCGCGCATGTGATCGAAGCCGCGTTGAAGGCCGGGCAAAATTCCATTACCTGTGTCGCTCCGTTTATACAAAAAGCCGCGGCTTTTGCGTTAACCGACCCCGCCATACAGGAAGTGACGGCAAACATGCGCGCCACCTATGCCAAACGCCGCGAACTGGTGCTTCGTCTCTCGCATGAACTGGAAAGCGAAAAAGTAAAGGTCATCCCTCCGCAGGGCGCGTTTTATTTCTTCCTTGACTTACGGGCTTTGAAGATGTCCTCCATCGAAATGTGTGAAAGGATTTTGGAAGACGCGGGCGTGGGGCTTGTGCCCGGCTCCGCGTTTGGCGAACAGGGCGAGGGATTCATCCGCATGACAATCGCTGCATCTGATGAAGAGGTGGAGGCGGGGTTTCGGAAGATCGTGGAGTGGGCGGAGAGACAGTAGATCAGTGAACAGTATTCCCAGTTATCAGTGGTGGTCGAGTGGGGCGAAGTCCCTATCGAGACTACAGGAGTGTGAAAGATGAAAGTATCCTTCCAGGGCGAACCCGGCGCATACAGTGAGCAGGCGGTCTTCAATTATTTTGGGAATACTGTGGAAACCGTCCCGTGTGAATCGTTCGACGCGATGTTTGATTCGGTCGTCGGCGGAAGGAGCGCCGCGGCGTTGGCTCCCATCGAAAATTCGCTGGCGGGGAGCATCCACCAGA
>JACPVD010000214.1 GCA_016191895.1 Chloroflexota bacterium
CTTCTTTTTGAAAAGATGCCATAAAAGGACACAAAGGCTGCCCGGCCTGTCGTGTCCTTCTTGATGAAAAGGTAAATCATGCTCGACAAATTACAAGCCATTGAAGAACGTTACGAAAAACTTGGAAACGAACTGCTCGAGGTGGGCGGCGACTACCAGCGCGCTGGCGAGATCAACAAGGAGCGTGTGGACCTGGAAGCGCTTTATTTGAAGATTCGGGAATACCGTCAGGCGCTGAAAAGCGTGGAGGAAGCCAAATCCATCATCGTGTCTGAAAATGACGCGGATCTGATCGCGCTGGCAAAAGCCGACGTGGACGATCTCGGCCCGAGAATCGAATCCCTCGAAAAGGAAATCAAAGGATTGCTCGTTCCGAAAGATCCGCGCGACGACAAGAACGTGATCTTCGAAATTCGCGCCGGCGCGGGCGGCGACGAAGCCGCCATCTTTGCCGCCGACTTGTTTCGCATGTACACGCGCTATGCGGAAGGCAACCGCTGGAAGATCGATGTCATGTCTGAAAGCGCCATTGGCGTGGGCGGGTATAAGGAAGTCATCTTCGAAGTCAAGGGAAGGGGCGCGTACTCAAGGCTGAAATACGAATCGGGCGTGCATCGCGTACAGCGCGTGCCGGCCACCGAATCGCAGGGACGCATTCATACCTCCACAGCCACTGTGACCGTGCTTGCCGAAGTGGATGATGTGGAAATTGAAATTCCTGAAAGCGATATCGAAATAGAAGTCTATCGTTCGTCCGGCGCGGGCGGGCAAAATGTGCAGAAGAATTCCACCGCGGTGCGTTTGTATCACAAGCCGACCGGCATGATCGTCACCTGCCAGGACGAACGCTCACAATTGCAAAATAAATTGCGGGCTCTTAGTATTTTGCGCGCGCGCCTGTATGAGATCGAGGAACAGAAACGACGCGCCGAACTTGAGGCAGACCGCCGCTCACAGGTCGGTACCGGCGACCGCTCCGAAAAAATCCGCACCTACAATTATCCGCAAAGCCGCGTCACCGATCATCGCATCGGGTATTCGAGTTACAACCTCTCCGGCGTGATGGACGGCGCGATCGACCAGTTCATCGACCAGTTGTCCACGCAGGACGAATCGGAACGACTGGCCGCGACAGGCGTGGACGACGACGAGTAATCGATGAGCGGTTTTCATCACACCGTCCTTCAATAATGAATATCAACCTCCTGCTGGAAAACGGCGCCAGACAGATCGAATCTTTCAGCGACACTCCCCAACTCGACGCGCAGGTTTTGATCGCGCATATCATCGGCAAACCCCGCTCATGGGTCGCCGCGCACGGAGATGCGCCTCTTACCGATCCGCAAATTGATTCCGCACAACAGGCTTTCACCCGCCTGAAAGATGGCGAGCCTCTTCCCTACATCCTTGGCTGTTGGGAATTCTTCGGCCTCGAACTCGACATCACGCACGACGTTCTCATTCCCCGCCCTGAAACCGAGTTGCTGGTGGAAAAAGCCATTGCCCGTCTTAAGGCAAACCCGCGTCAACGCAACGTGGCTGATGTCGGAACGGGCTCCGGCGCAATTGCCGTCTCCATCGCCATGCATGTCCCCGATGTCCATGTATATGCGACCGATATTTCCCGCGCCGCATTAAATGTGGCCCGCCGTAACGCCGAAAAATTTCACGTTCACCATAAAATCAAATTTGCCGAATGCGATCTACTCCCGAATAAAAACGTCGAACGTTCCATGTTCAACGTTGTTTGCGCCAACCTTCCCTACATTCCCACAACAACCCTGCGTCAACTTCCCATCTACGGAAAAGAACCCACGCTCGCCCTTGATGGCGGCGCCGACGGCCTCGATCTATTCCGCCGCCTCTTTCAACTCGCGCCGCGCTGGCTCGCCCCGCAGGGTATGTTGCTCCTCGAGATCGAGTCGACGCTTGGGATGCGGGCCCTTAGCCTTGCCTACGACTCATTCACCGATGTATCTATTCACCTGCGCCAGGACCTTGCGGGCAAAGACCGCCTGCTTGAGATCGTGTTCAAATGAAAACGCAGATCGTCCCTGCAGACAAACTCCATTCCGCGCTTGAGATTCTGCATAATGGCGGCATCGTTGCCTTTCCCACCGATACTATCTATGGCCTCGGCGCGCTGGCGTTCGATACTACAGCCATCGAAAAAATTTACAGCGTCAAAGACCGTCCAATTGAAAAAGCCATTCCCATTTTGATCGGAGACTTAAGCGGACTCGGCCAGATTGCAGAGTCCGTCCCAGGCATGGCCCTCCGTTTTGCCTCCCGCTTCTGGCCCGGACCTCTAACCTGCATCCTCCCCAAAAAGCCGACTCTCCCTGCGGCCGTTTCTGCCACTTCCACCGTAGCCGTCCGCATCCCGAATCATCCAGATGCGCTTGCCCTGTTACGAACCGCCGGCCCAATGGCCGTCACCTCCGCAAATATTTCAGGCCGGCCCAACCCATCCACTGCGGAGGAGGTATACGACCAACTCAACGGCCGAATTCCAATCATTTTAGACGGTGGAAAAACTCCGGGGGGGGTCCCTTCCACACTGGTGGATTGCACAGGAGATGCGCCTGTCGTATTGCGCGAAGGCCCCATTTCCTTGAACGAATTGCTGAAGACGCTCGAATAACTCTCATTTTTTATTTAAGTCTTGCTCAGGCGGCATTTAACTCGCTGAATATAATAATAGTTGCATTCTCCTTTTTAAAAATCCCGTTCCGAACCCGGGCAGGTTCGAACGGGATTTTTGTTTCAATAAACTGTTATTTCGTCCTGAGAGAGCGTTTCTTAAGTCCAATTCCGAGGTAACGAACTGGGTGTGGGGTGTTTTGGGCGCGCGAAGCGCGCCCAAAACACCCCACATTCCCCCTTTTTGGGGAGAAAATTTCTTTAAGAAACAGCTCCTGAGCGTAGTCGAAGGACGTTGCGTCCGTCGGACTACGATAGCGGCCAGGTCGGCATTACATCGATATCCAGCGACGAGGTATGACCCAACGCGCGGCGGTAATATCCCACCGAAGCGATCATTGCGGCATTATCGGTACACAGCGACAACGGGGGAATATGAACAGGAAATTCTGTCTGTGATTTGAATATCTGTCGCAACGGACGGTTGGCCGAGACCCCTCCAGCAACAAGAATTTCCTTTGCGCCGAATTCCCGCGCCGCGTTCATCGTTTTCTTGAAAAGTACATCGATTACTGCCTGCTGAAAGGATGCCGCGAGATCGGGGATGGGGAGGGAAGCGCTCCGTTTTTTCAATTCCTGTGTTTCGTACAACACGGCGGTTTTAAGTCCGCTGAATGAGAAATCCCACGTCCCTTCGAGCCAGGCGCGGGGAAATTTGAACCGAAATGGGTCGCCTTCTTCTGCGGATCGTTGAACGGCGGGGCCTCCGGGGTAGCCCAGTTCCAACAGGCGGGAAACTTTATCGAAGGCTTCCCCAGCCGCATCGTCGAGGGTGGAACCGAGCCGTTGGTACGTCAAATGATCGGTCATGAGATTCAGTTCGGTATGTCCGCCAGAGACGAGCAAAGCCATCAATGGGAATTGCGGTTCAGGTGGAATCGACTCGCCGGCATTGTAAATCCATGCCGAATATAAATGCCCTTCGAGATGGTTGACGCCCACAAGCGGCAACCCGGAGCCGAGAGCGAGTCCTTTTGCCATGTTCATTCCAACGACAAGCGAGCCAGCCAGGCCGGGTCCCTGCGTGACAGCGAGCGCGTCGATATCTTGAAGCGTGAGATGCGCCTGTGCAAGAGCCTGCTCCACTACGGGAGTGACGCTCAACACATGCTGACGTGAAGCGACTTCCGGGAACACGCCGCCATACCGCGCATGCAGTTCCATCTGTGAAGCCACAACAGACGATAACAATGCGCGGCCGTTTTCGACGATGGCACAGGCGGTTTCGTCGCAGGAGGTTTCGATGGCGAGGATGCGGGATGGTTTCAAGTCCACTATTTCTTCTTCCACTTCTTCATCGGCAACACAAAATCATACGGATATTCCGCGAGGATTTCCATCCTGCCATCCGGGCGCACCCAGATGGTATCTTCGATGCGGAAGCCCATGCCTTTTTCTGGGTAATACAAACCCGGCTCCGAGGTGATGACAACGCCGGGCATAAGCCGGTGGCTATCGTCTGATGTTATTCCGCTGAACGGACGTTCGTGAATATTCAACCCAACCCCGTGACCCAGCCCATGCACATATCCTTCGATGGGTGTCTTGGTGTTAAGCGGCGTCTTGTGGCCTTTCGATTCAAAGTACTCACAGGTCATCTTCTGATAATTTCGGAACGGGGCGTTCAAATCGAAGTTATTGGATAATTCATCGTAAATTTCCTTTACCTGATCGAATAATTCCTGCGCCTCGGGCGTGGCGTAGCCCAAACTCCATGTGCGTGTGAAATCGTAATAATATCCGCCGCCGGATTCGGCCGGGTAAATATCGAACACGATGGTTTGCCCAAGTTTCATCAAGTCACCGGGGTTGCCCGCGGAATGTGGCACGCCCGCATCGCGGCCGATGGCGAAGATAAAACCCGACGGCAGTTCCGCGCCCTGCTCCGCAACCCAAAGCCGAATCTTCGCGTGGACGTCGCCAACCGTCAGCGGAGAGCCGTCATCTTTCAGCAGCACTTCATCATCGCGCACATCGCAATGGGTGAGGAAGTCCCGCACCCTGTCGACTGTGTTTGTGGTGATTTTTCCAATCCTGCGGATTCGTTCCACTTCGCTTTCGTCTTTTGTTTCCATGGCCTGCATGAAGATGGAATCCTCGCGCACTTCGCCGACGATCTCGATACCGGGCATCAACTCCTTCAACCGCGCAAGCATGCCGAAGATGGCGCCGAGTTCATATGTGCCGTACAAACCCACGCGCCCTGATTCAATGCCCGCATCCTTGAACATCAATTCAGAGCGCATGGCCCCGGCCAGGGCTTTGTCGTTATTTGCTTTTTTGAGAAGTTCATCGTAATCGTAGTTGCTGTAAGAAATTATTTTCAGTCCGCTTTTTGCGGCTTCGTCGCGTTCCATATCGCCGACAAAAAACACAGCGCCTTCGCCGCGTTTCTTGATCAACGTGGCATGGCTGACATGTCCGCCACCGGTCAGGTATCGCATCGGCGGGTTGTGTTCCGCGTGGCCGAAGACGAGAATGGCGTCCAGATTTTTTTCTTGCATGAGAGCATCAAGGTCTGATTTCATGAAATATCCTTATGAGAATGATTATGATGTTAGTGCCCGTTTTATGCCTTCGAGTGTTGCGATTTCCTGTTCCGGCAGGACGGTGCGCGGGTCGAGCAGGATTTTATCGTTCTCGGTGCGCGCGATGATGGGCGGATTCTGACCGCGAAGTTTTTTCAAAAATTTATCAGGAGACTTAACCGAAAGCGATAATAAAACTGTCGGGATGGATTCGTTCGGGAGACTTCCTCCCCCCACAGTGGATTCGCCCTTTACTATCTCTCCCTGACCTAGTTCCACCTGCCACGCCTCGGCCCGACCCCTGGTCTGATCCAGCGACATGGACATCATCCTCAAGATGGGGATTTCCTGCTCCGCGTCGTCCTTGAGGTAATGCAGCAAAGTGGCGGCGACCCCGGCAAGGCATGTCTTATCCGCGCGGACGGCTCTTGCAAGCGGGTGCTTCTTTATTTTCTCGATCAATCCCCTTTTGCCGATGATGATCCCCGCCTGCGGCCCTCCAAGCAATTTATCACCGGAGAAACAAACCACATCCGCCCCAGCCGCGAGAGACTCCTGCACAGTGGGTTCGTGGGCAAATCCATATTTGGCCGTGTCAACCAACGCGCCAGAACCGAGATCGTCTACGACAAATACTCCTGCGTTATGCGCCATATCGACAATCTCTTTGAGTTCAGGTTCTTCAGTGAAGCCGACGATCTTGAAATTGGATCGGTGTGCGCGCATGATTAGCGCAGCGGGCTCTTCAAGCGCGGATTCGTAATCGGATAAGCGGACCTTGTTAGTGGCGCCCACCTCCACAAGTTTTGCCCCCGATTGTTTCATCACATCCGGCACGCGGAATCCGCCGCCGATTTCGACGAGTTGCGAGCGGGAGATGATAACTCGTTTTTTGTTTGCCAATGCGGATAGCACAAGCAAAACGGCCGAAGCGTTGTTGTTCACAACAACCGCCGCTTCCGCGCCTGTGAGTCTTTGCAGGATCGATTCGGCGTGAATCAAGCGCGATCCGCGCGAACCTTTTTCAAGATCGTATTCGAGATTGGAGTAACCCCGCGCGGTAAACTCCATTGCGCGGATGGTCGCGTCGCTTAATGGAGCGCGGCCGAGATTTGTGTGCAGGATTACGCCGGTTGCGTTGATGACTGGGACGAGAGTCGGCTTTGTCCATGCGGAGAGATGGGATTCGGCTGAGGAGAGAATCCGCTCGATTGACGGCAGATCAGTTTTCGGGTCGGTCTTGAAGCGGGCGCGAGCTTCATCCAATGTTTCGCGAATGGCGGTCAGAGTCAATGGCCTGCCAAATCGCGAAATTAAATCCGATGCGGTTTGGGTTTGGAGAATTTCGTCGACGGAGGGGAGGTTACGAAGCGTCGTCATCGGAGATTACGGGAGGAATGCGGCGCGCCTTCTCGCGCAGGCGGATGAAATATTCGGCGGCAAACAACCCGCCAGCCAGGCCGAGGATGACATAAAGGGTGACGAGGCGGCCAAGTTGAAGCCATGCGAGCGTTGCGCCATATACACCGGCCCATAACGCCTGCCTCACAATGACGTTCGATTCGATGGGATGTTCATCGGGGAAGCGGCGGTGTAAAAAATAAACGACGGGAAGCGCCGTACCTGTGAGCGCCATGATGCCCAGCACGAAAAACCCCCAGCGCGCCCAAACGAGGGGGGGGATTTGAAAAAAGAAGATGAGCAATCCCAACCCGCCCCAGCCGATGAGCATCAGGGCAAGAGAGGAGGTCATGGTTTGTTTGAAGTAGTGTTGCATTGAGGGGATTATACTTCGGTTGCAGGTATAATTATCAGCATGAAAGGGAAAAAAATCCTATGGCGTTGGCGCCTGAAGCCATGCCGCTGGAAACAGACGTACATGGCGTTATCCGCGTCCGTCATACGCGCGTAATAAGGGAGATTTTTCATGAACGTATCCGAAGCTGTTCGCCTGAAACGCGCTGTGAGAAAATTTCAAGATGCGCCACTGGCCGATGACGCAGTTCGCGCAATTCTCAACGCCGGGCGCAGGTCGCAATCTTCCAAGAACAATCAGGCGTGGCGTTTTATCGCCATTCGCGATAAAGCCATTTTGAAAGAGTTGTCGCAGTGCGGCCAATGGGCGGGACACATCGCCGGCGCGGCGCTATGCGTTGCCATTCTCACCCCCGACCCGGCGGAAAAATTTCAGATCATGTTCGA
>JACPVD010000215.1 GCA_016191895.1 Chloroflexota bacterium
CGAATTTCAAATCAAAGGAGAAAATCATAATGAAAGTCAAATACCTGCTGTACCTGCAAGCCGTCAACATGGCAATCGGGATTCCCTTTCTTGTCTTCGCCCCCGCGCGGATGGCGTCGCAATACGGCATCACCGATTTCACCCCCGAATTCCTGCTGTTGTTTCAAAACAACGGCGGCTATGCCCTGCTGATGGGCTTGGTCAGTTGGATTGCCGCCCGCATGGAAGACAGCCCCGCCCGCCGTTTCATCGTTCTCGCTTTCTTCCTGCAAAACGCCCTGCAAGCGGCTATTTTCGCGGTCGGCGCGATGAACGGTTCGGCAATGGCGAACTCGTTTTTGTACATTCACGGATTCTTCGCGCTGGCATTCGGCTTCTTCGCGTTTATCAAACGCGGCGCGTAGGGGGTTGAATTTCGCCAAAGAAAAATGCAACCATGTTCACCGTTTATCTCGTCCTCCTCGGCCTCCTCGCGTTCTTCCTCGCCGCGCTGGTCCTCGGCGTCTGGCTTCGCGCGCATCGCACCAAAGAAAACGCCGAACACTCCAGCCGCGTCATGCACTTCTTCTTTTTCGCGGGAGAAATCGCGCCGCCGCTCGTCGAAATCTTCTACCCCGGTCTGACCCGCTTCGACGCCCTCCTCGGTCTGCCCTCGCTTCCGTTCAAGCCGTTCATGCTCGCGCTCGGAATCATTCTCGCCATCCCAGGCTTGTACTTCATGGGTGTAACGAACAAACTCCTGCGCGCCCTCGGCAGTGGAACCAACGCCTTCATCCTGACGAAAAAGATCGTGAACGACGACATCTACCAACGGACTCGCAACCCGATGTCGCTCGGATTCTATCTCTGCGCCCTTGCCTTCGCCTTCGCTTCTTCTTCGACGTTTGTGCTGGTCGCCGCTTCGTTGGGCACTATCCCCGCCCATATCTTTTTCCTCAAATACTTCGAAGAACTCGAATTGGAGTTGCGCTTCGGCGAATCGTATTTGGAATACAAAAAGTCCACGCCGTTTTTGATACCGAAATTCGTTTCAAACACAAAGGACACAAAGGTCACGAAGGAAAAGAATTAAGTCGAAAGCCTTTCTTCCCCCTTTGTGTACTTCGTGTCCTTCGTGGTTAAAAAATCTAAAGGAGAACCTCATGAAAGTCGAAAAATCAATCCACGTCAACTGCGCGCCCGAGAAAGCCTTCGCCTTTGCCACCGATTTTGCCAACGCCTCCAAATGGATGGTCGGATTCATGGAGTCCAAAACCCTGACCGAAGGCGAGACGCGCGTCGGGACGCAGTACATGTTCGTCTCCAAGTTGCTCGGTCAAAAAATGGAGATGAAATCCGAAGTCACTGCCTGGAATCCGCCCACGCGCTACGAGTACAAAACCGTGGACGCGCCCGCCGCCATGAGCGGCGGCTTCACCTTCACCGCGCAGGATGGCGGCACGCTGGTCAGCGTATGGGGCGAAGGAGAATTTAGCGGCATCTTCAAACTGGCGGAAGGTCTGATGAAGGGTCAGATGGACAAGCAGATGGAAGAGACCATGCAAGCCTTGAAGAAGGCGCTGGAGGGATGAAATGCCAGGCGACTTTCTCTTTCAAGTCGCTGGCTGGTCGGCGCTGATTTCGACCCTCGTTACCCTCTTCACCATGGCGACCTTTGCCATCGGCATGAAAGTCGGCTGGGAAAATGTCGGGCGCCCCAACGACATCGCGGGAGTCGGAATGTTCCTCCTCTACATCCCCATCTTCATCGGTTTGGGACAAACGACGCACGCCTCTTTCCCCGCCTTGAGCTGGACTCTGACCATTGCAGGTTGTCTCGCCTCGGCAGTGGCGATGGTCACGCAAATCCTGTTCATCGCGCAAAAGATCGAGTTTCAATCCACCGTCCTGCCGAATGGGTTGGGAGGAATTATCATCGGTCTGGCTATCATCGGCTTCAACTGGCTGATCCTCCGCAACGGTGATTTTCCCTCCGCGTTGACCATCATCGGCATTGTTGCGTATGCGGGCATGGCGCTTGCCAGCATCGGCTCGCTCATCCGTCAGGGACATCCGCTGACGTGGATTGGCGGCTCGTTTAGTTTCCTGAGCGTCGTCTGGCTCGCCTGGGCGGGATGGCTTTGGCTGGAGATGACAATATGATAGACGTATCCTCTTACCTCGACCGCATCAACTATCACGGCTCCACCGAGCCGACGATTGAAACCCTGCGCGGCTTGCACCGCGCCCACCTGCTCACCGTCCCGTTTGAGAATCTCGATATTCAGCGCGGCAGGCGCATCGTCCTGGATGAAGCGGCATTGTTCGAGAAGATCGTCGTCAACAGGCGTGGGGGATTCTGTTACGAGTTGAATAGTCTGTTTACGAGTCTGCTCCGCCAGATGGGATTCGATGTCACCGTCTTTTCGGCGAACGTCCTGCACGGCGGCATCCCCGCTGAGATTGACCATCTCACCCTGCTGATCCAACTCGAAGAACGCTGGATCGCCGATGTGGGCTTTGGCGATTCTTCCCGCCTGCCGTTGCGTTTGGATTTCGATGGCGAGCAACACGGAGCAGACTCGACCTACCGCCTCACGCGCGCCGACGACC
>JACPVD010000222.1 GCA_016191895.1 Chloroflexota bacterium
CGACCTGATTGAAGATGATATCGGAAACAGCCGGGGCAAACGGCGCGCCCGTCACTACCTTGATGTTTGCATCCCCTTTCAAGGTTTCAACGGCGGTAGCCGGCATTTCGGTGATCATATCCACCTGTCCGCTCTTTAACGATTGCACAAGGACATCCTGGCTGGTGTAGGTTTGGAAGATCGCTTCTTCCACTTTGGGCGGATTGTTGAAGTGTTCCTTGTTGGCCTTCAACTGAACAAATTCATTCTGGGCATATCCCGCCATCATGAAGGGTCCTGTGCCGATCATCTCGGTGTTTTCAAACTCAACCGAAGCGGGAGGCTCGGCATGTTCCTTCCAGATGTGCCCGGGGAGAATATAAAGGTAGGACAAAAGATAATCGAGATTGGGAACAGCCTCCAGCAGGGTCAGAACGACGGTTGTATCGTCGGTGGCTTCGATAGTGTCGAAGTTTGCGGTGTAGGCGTTCAGGTACACATAATCCACATTGGCCTTATAGAGGTTGAGTGAAAAGGCGACGTCCTTTGCCGTCATGGGTTTGCCATCGTGGAATTTAATACCCTGCCGGATTTTGAACGTCCATGTCAGGCCGTCTGTGGATGATTCCGCGCTTTCGGCGACGTCGAGTTTATAGGTTCCGTCGAGTTGGTATTCATAGATCGTATCGTAGACGAGGGCGAAGATCGTATACGCCTCTGTGACAACCGCGGTGCCGGGGTTGAGCGTATCGGGGCTCCCCGCCCAGCCAATGCGGACGATGGCGGGCGTTCCTCCGCCGCCCCCGCAAGCGGCAAGAATCAAAGACGCAATTACAAGAATAAACCAGGCTTTTTGCTTCATCTCTTATTCTCCTTATTGATGGGCGGAGTCCGTAAGTTCTACCTGCGGGACGTTTTTATGCGAGGCAGGTCAAAAAAACAAGCGCCATGACAAATTGCCTGTCATGGCGCAGTCGCGATAAATACATCAAGGGGTTCGTGAACCTTCACGTCCATAGATGCTGGAATTCTACTGTAATTTCCATTTTCAGGAAAGCCGTCTACCCGTTTGCCAAATGACACGCCGCCCAATGTCCCGGGGCAGCCTCGCGCCATTCGGGCGTTTCCTTTTTGCATCGTTCCACCGCAATCGGACAGCGCGGATGAAAGCGGCAACCGGAGGGCGGGTTGATCGGGCTGGGCACATCGCCGGTTAATATTGTGCGCTTTCGCTCGCGTTCCTTGCGCGGGTCGGGTACCGGAACCGCCGACAGCAACGCCTGTGTATAGGGATGCAGGGGTTTTTCATAAAGTTCGTTGCGGTCGGCGACTTCCACGATGATTCCCAGGTACATCACCGCCACGCGATCGCAGATATGGCGCACCATCGAAAGATCGTGCGCGACGAAGAGATACGTCAGGCCGAATTGATCCTGCAATTTTTCGAGCAGGTTCACCACTTGTGCCTGAATGGACACATCGAGAGCAGAGATTGGCTCATCACAGACGATAAACAACGGATCGGATGCGAGCGCGCGGGCGATTCCGATACGCTGGCGCTGGCCGCCGGAGAATTCATGCGGAAAGCGATTCAACAAATGCGGACTCAACCCAACCAGCCCAAGCAAATCCTTGGCGCGTTCGGCGCGTTCCTTTTGCGAGGCGAACAATCCATGCACGCGCATGGGTTCAGAGACAATCGAATTCACAGACCAGCGCGGATTTAGCGAAGCATACGGATCCTGGAAAATGATCTGCGCCTTGCGCCGAATCGCCAATTGATCTTTGCCGCGCGCATGTAGAATATCTTCGCCGTCGATGGTTACGCTTCCACTGGTGGCTGGATACAACCCAAGCATCGTACGCCCGGCGGTCGTTTTGCCGCAACCGCTTTCGCCGACCATGCCCAACGTCTCGCCGCGCTGGATCGAAAACGAAACGCCATCCACTGCCCGCACGATTCCCACCTTGCGCTGTAAAATGATTCCGCGCGTAACCGGGAAATGTTTCTTGAGATCCTTCACTTCCACAAGCGGAGTCGAATCGCTCATCGCAAGGCTCCTGTTTTTGGGTTCACCCAGCAGGCGGCAGTGTGATTGGGTCCGACCTGTGTCAATAAGGGGTTTTTCTGACGGCATTTCTCCAGCGCAAATTCACACCGCGGGGCAAACGGACATCCGCGCGGTTCGATCAGCATGTTCGGGGGCGCGCCGGGAATCGACTTCAATCGCTGATCGCGGCGGCGATCAACGCGCGGCAGGGCGGCCAACAGGGAGACGGTGTAGGGATGCCCGGGCGAATCATACAGATCGTCGACGTTTGCCTCTTCCACAATAAAGCCGGCGTACATCACGATGACTCGATCGGCAATGCCCGCCACCACGCCCAAATCGTGTGTGATCCAAATGACGGCAGTATGCAGTGAATCGCGGATGCGTGTTACCAGTTCGACGATCTGCGCCTGAATGGTGACATCCAGCGCGGTCGTTGGTTCGTCGGCGATCAGCAAACTCGGAGCGCACGAAAGCGACATGGCGATCATCACGCGCTGGCGCATGCCGCCCGAAAACTGGTGCGGGTAATCCTTCACGCGGCGTTTCGCATCCGGAATTCCGACTTGCTCGAGCAATTCGACCGCGCGGGTCTGGGCCTGTTCTTTTGTGAAGCCCAAATGCACACGCAGGGATTCGATCAGTTGCCTTTCAACCGTCAGCACTGGGTTGAGCGAGGTCATCGGGTCTTGAAAGATCATCGCAATTTCCCTGCCGCGAGTATCCTCCAATTCCTTTTCAGATTTTTTGAACAGGTCATTGCCGCGGAAGACCGCCGTCCCCGAGACGATTTCTCCGGGCGGAGTGGGAATCAGCCCCAGCAGAGACATCATGCTGACGGATTTTCCGCATCCGCTCTCGCCGACAACTGCCACTGTTTCCCCTTCATTGACGTGGAACGAGATGCCGTTCACCGCATGGACGATTCCTTCCGGCGTATGAAAACGGGTTCGCAGGCCGGAGACTTGAAGTAACGAAGTCATGATATCCGTCTCCTAGATCGCCCGGCTGCGCGGATCGAGCGCGTCGCGCATTCCATCGCCAATGAAGTTGATGCTCAACACCGTCAGCAGAATCAACATGCCCGGAAAGAACCAAAGCCAGGGAGCCGAGTCTAAATATTTTGCCGAACTCTCCAGCATGTTGCCCCATGTGGCAGTGGGAGGTTGAACTCCCAGCCCAAGAAAACTGATATACGCCTCGGCGAGAATCGCATTCGCCACGCTCAACGTGGACGAGACGATGATCGGCGCAAATGTATTCGGCAGGATGTGATAGAAAATAATCTGAAAATTGGACGTGCCAGTTGCCCGCGCCGCAAGGATGAATTCATTTTCCTTGAGCGATAAAAATTCCGCGCGGACGATTCGGGCGAGGTACATCCAGCTGGTCGCGCCGATGATGGCAATAATAACGATCACGCTTCCGCTGAACGTTCGCCCGGCGATATGGATCTCGGGAATCTTTCCGCCAAAAAACTTCGCCATCACGAGAAGGAGCAGGATGGTCGGGATGGAGAGCAATGCTTCTGCGATGCGCATGAGAAAAGCGTCTAATTTTCCGCCATAATAACCGGCCAGCGCGCCAACGAGAATTCCCAATATGGTTTCAATGAACACGGCAACAAATCCAATAAACAGCGATATCTGGCCCCCATAGATTGTGCGCGCCAGAATATCGCGCCCAATAGAATCGGTTCCAAAGAGATGCTCGCTGGATGGCGGCTCGAGCCGGCGGGAGGTATCGTTAAAGTTCGCGTATGCTTCGGTGCGGACGAACGCCCCTCCAAAGGAATAGAGTAATAGCAACACAAGCGTAACACATCCAAACACGGCCAGTTTGTGCCTCCGAAACCGCAGCCAAGCCAACTGCCAGAGGGATAATGGCGGCGCGGTCAGGTCGTCTGCGGATAACTGGGTGATCGAGGTGGTTTGTGCGGTCATGGTTGTCCTCTGTTAGGTGTATCGAATGCGCGGATCGAGCCACGCATAAACGATATCAGTGAGAATCTGGAACACAACCACGGCGCCAGCCACCAGCATTAGCGAACCCATCACCACCGATACATCCGCACGGGAAAGGTGATCCAAAAACAGCCGCCCCATTCCCGGCCAGGCAAAGATGCGCTCTGTCACTACCGCACCTCCCAACAAAAAGGGCAGGTCCAGCCCAACAACGGTGACAATCGGCAGGGCGGCATTCTTCAACGCATGCACATATACCACCTGACGGCGTGGCAATCCCTTCGATTTTGCCGTTCGGATGTAATCCTGGCTTAATACTTCAAGCATCGTGCCGCGAATATAACGGCTGTACGCCGCAAAATAAATCACCGAGAGACTCATGACCGGCAAAATCATGTGCCACAAAACCTGAAGAGGGGTCTTGCCCACCTCGGGGTCGAACATTCCCACAGTAGGGAGATACGGCAACCCCCACTTTTTGAACAATATAAAAAAAAGATACATGGACATCAGGGAAATAAAAAAGATCGGCATCGAATACCCCACAAACAACAATGTCGTCAGAATATTATCCAGCGTGGAATATTGCTTCAAAGCGGAATAAATTCCAAAAATCAGGGCAAAAAAAATGGTCACAACTTCAGATGCCAGCATCAAAATCAGTGTGTTTGGAATGCGTTCCGCGATCATTTCGGTGACCGGCTTTTTCGTCACCAGCGATTTTCCAAAGTCCCCGCGCAGGATGCCCAAACGTGTCCCGCTTTTATCGGGGATTCCATCCCCATCCGTATCGATCTGTGTCCAGTCGTTCCCGGCCAGCCAGTAGAGATATTGCACAGCAATGGGCTTGTCGAGTCCCAACTGGCGCGTGAGTCTTTCGCGGTCAGATGGACGGGTGACCGTGCGCCCGCCCATGGTGGCGATCGGATCGCCTACTTCCATCATAAGCAGGAACAGGGTGATACTGACAATAAGCAGGAGGACAACACCCTGCGCCAATCGTTTTAGGATGAATTGGAACATAAACGGCCTTTTTCAAAACGATGGGGTGTGGGGTGTTGTGAACGTGCGAAGCGCGCCACAACACCCCACACCCCCTTCCTTTTTTTACCGGTTCGCTTACTTAATATCCCATTCCGCAATGTTGAAGAATGGGCTGACGCCGGAGAACTTCACGCCGGTCAGGCGCGGATTCACGGCCCAGACATCCGGGTCCTGCCATACGCCGATCCAGTATACCTTGTCGTGGAATATCTGATTGATCTTCGAGATCAGTTCCTGGCGCTTGGTTGGGTCAAGTTGGGAAGCCTGTTCCTGAATCAGGGCATCCAGTTCCTCGTCGCAAAGGTAGAAACTGTTTGCGCCGCTGGGATTTTCATCACTGGGAACTTCACTGCACAACCAGTAATAGATATCCGGGTCGGGGAAACCGGAGGGAGCATCAGACCATTCCTGCAAGTCCAATTCGCCGCTGTAGGTGGGACCGCCATCCGCGTACCCGCCCCAGAAGATGTCGGAATCGTAATTGAGGATTTCAAGTTTGATCCCAACTTCGGCCAGTTGCTGCTGTGCCACAGCCTGGAACTCCTGTCGGATTTCGCGGGTGGTGGTGCCGTGCTGGATCACAAATTCCACGCCGTCCTTGTCGCGTGTACCGTCGCCGTTCGAGTCCGTCCAACCGGCTTCATCGAGCATGGCTTTCGCACCTTCAGGGTCATACGGATATGGCTCGACGGGAGGGTTATTGTAGAACGGAAGCGCATCCCAGAAACTGCCGGGGGTCTTTACGAGGCCGAGGTTCACATCCTGGTTGAACGAGTCAAAGTCAATGGACATGGCAATGGCCTTGCGCACGTTCACATCCAGCATGGCCGGGTGCGAATTGTCTTCGCTGACTTGCACGAACATGCCCTCGTTGTAGCCGGAAGGCTGGGTCATGAGTACAATGCCGGCTTCCTTCAACTTGGGAACTTCGCTGTAGGGAATGAACGCGCCGATGTCGGAATCACCGGCTACCAGCGCGGCGGTCTGCGCGGTGTCGTCAGGCACAAAGCGGATGAAGACTTCGTCGATCTTTGCGGGCGCATCGAAATAATTGTCATTGCGGACAAAGCGGGCATAGCTGCCCGATTCCCACTCGGCGAAATTATACGGGCCGCAACCGACGGTTGGGTTGTTGTTCCATTCGGCGTTGTCGAGCGTGCCTTCCGCGTCATAGACAGGCTGGAGAATATGCGCGGGGACGATGCCCGTGAACAGATTCTGCCATGCGGCCACCGGATTAACAAAGTGCAAAATAACAGTTGTCGCATCCGGGGTGTCGATCGATGTGACCTGGTCTTCAGGATAAGTCGAGTTGACCACATTGGCCGGGTCGATGTTCATCGCCCACGAGAAGCGGAAATCTTCCGAGGTGATCGGCTCGCCGTCGGACCATTTGATGTCGTCGCGCAAGTGCAGGGTAATGGTCAGGCCGTCTTCGCTGATGCCGCCGTTTTCAAATGTGGGCATTTCGGTCACGAGATGCGGGACGGCTTCGTTATTCTCGTTGTAATTCCAGGCCCAACAGTTCCACAATTGCTGGGTGACACTGGTAAACCAGCCCGAAGAATAGAGCGGGCTCAAGGTCGTGAATTCCTGAGTCCAGCTGAAGGTAACAACCTTCTTTTCAGCGGGGGGTTCGGTGGCGGCGGGTGCGTCCGTTGCCGCGGGCTCGGTGGCGGCGGGTTC
>JACPVD010000229.1 GCA_016191895.1 Chloroflexota bacterium
AGCTCGAGAGATGAAAAGGGGACGATGGCCTTTCTTCATCAATTTGGCCTGGCGGACTATTTCGACGCAATCATCACCGGCCTCTCCGCCGAACATACGAAGCCTTATCCCGACCCAGTCCTGCTTGCCGCAAAACGAATGGGAGTCTCCCCGGAGCATTGTCTGATGATCGGCGACACCACTGTGGACATTCGCGCGGGCAGGTCCGCGGGCGCACAGACGGCGGGCGTATTGTGCGGTTTCGGCGAAGAACCCGAATTAAGAAGAATGGGCGCGGATGTGATTTTGCAGGATACCCCAAAATTGTTGGGGTTGATATCAACGTAGGCGCACCGCAAGCATGGGCGTACCGCAAGCATGGGCGTACCGCAAACTTCAGTTTGCGCCCCGACAGGCAGGGTGAACCTTGCCATACATGATTGGCACAGTTTTTAAAGAGTGATTCCATAACGGGCAGATCATTTGACAAACGAAATCCAAAAACGAGGATTGGTCGTCAAGGCTCAATCTGGTTTCTTTACAGTGGAAACCGGACAGGGAGTTGTTGTTTGCCAGTTGCGCGGAAAACTCAAAAAGGGGCGCGCCACCAGTGACATTGCCGCATTGGGCGACCGTGTTGTCCTTACGGTTTCGGCGGACGGTTCCGGGGCGATCGAATCTGTCGAGGAGCGCAGACAGGCTATTGTCCGGTTGGATCCGCGGCCGCAGGGCGAGTATCGCCAGATTTTGCTGGCAAACGCCGACCAGGCCGTATTCGTCTTTGCCTGCGCGAATCCAAACCCGAAATTGAGAATGCTCGATCGATTCCTCGTCATTGCGGAAAAACAAAAAGTTCCGGCCGTGGTCATCGCCAATAAAATCGACCTTGTCGATAATCCGCGGGAAACATTTAGTTTGTACGCATCGCTTGGCTATCGAGTCATTTACACGTCCACAAAAACACGCGCCGGGTTGGATGAATTAAAATCGCAACTGCAAAACAAAGTCAGCGCGTTGGCGGGGCCAAGCGGCGTTGGAAAATCGAGCCTGCTCAATGAGATACAGGACGGGCTTGGGCTTGCCGTCAACGAAATCAGTTCGGCGATGAACAAAGGGCGGCATACGACGGCGACGCGGCAAATGTTCGCGCTCGATGGCGGCGGGTATGCGGCCGATACGCCGGGCTGGAAAAGCCTTGCACTGTGGGATACATCCGCCGAGGAAATGGACGCGTACTTTCCCGAACTGCGCGACCTGGTTCCGCATTGCCAATTCAGCGATTGCTCGCACAAGCATGAACCCGGATGCGCTGTCCTTGCCGCGCTGAAAAACGGGACGATTCACCCGGAGCGATATGATTCATACTTACGTTTACGTGCCGGGCAGGAATAACCCCTGACACTTGAAACCCGAAACCTGAAACTTGAAACCTGAAACCTAACCCTTGACACCCGACACTATGACACTCAACTGGAACATCCTCGGACATGAATGGGCAGTGGATATGCTGCAACGCCACGCGGCACGGGGAGAGGCCCGCCATGCATATCTCTTCTGCGGACCTCCCGGCCTGGGACGCCGCACACTGGCCTTGCGCCTCGCCCAGGCCTTGAACTGTCAAAGCCCTATCGATGCAGGTGTCCCTTGCGGAAAGTGCCGCGATTGCAAACAGATCGAATCAATGCGCCACCCGGATATGAACGTAATCCAGGCCGAAACCGAAGGCGGGACGTTGAAAGTGGATCAGGTACGCGAGGTACAACATTCGCTTTCGTTGAAGCCGTATCAAGCCGCCTATCGTGTGGCATTGTTTTTACGCTTTCAGGAAGCCAATGACAACGCCGCCAATGCCCTGTTGAAGACTCTCGAAGAAGCGCCCGCGCACGCCATTTTATTATTAACCGCCGACAACCCGGAACAACTCCTGCCCACCATCGTTTCGCGCTGTGAGATTTTGCGCCTGCGTCCCCTGTCTCTTTCGGCGATCGAAGCAGACATGCTTACTCGCGGCGTGGAACCCGACCGCGCGCGCCTGCTTGCCCACATCAGCGGAGGCCGCCCCGGCTATGCCCGCAGACTCGTCGACGATACGGCCATTCTTGAAAAACGCGAAGAACTGCTCAACGATATCCAGTCCCTGCTCGCGGCCCCGCGTGTGGAAAAATTTTCCTACGCCGATAAACTTGCAAAAGACAAGGACGCGATGCGCCAGACGATTTTAATCTGGCTTTCGTACTGGCGGGATGTAATGCTTCGCGTGGCCGGCGCGGAGACTCCCCTGACCAACATCGACCGCAACATGGAGATCGAATCCATTGCGGGCAGTCTGGATCTATCCACTGCAAGGCGCGTGGTGAGCGACCTGGAATCGGCGCTGGAGAAGATGGATCGAAACGTCAACTCGCGCCTGTTGGCGGAAGTGTTGTTGATGGATTTGCCAAAGATGAGTTAATACCTGCGCTTCGACTCGGTGAGCGAGAGGCGAACCGTCAGCGCGAAGGCCTTCGTCCTGAGAGACTGTTTCTTAAAGAAATTTTCTCCACAAAAAAGTGGAATGTGGGGTGTTTTGGGCGCTCTTCGCGCGCCCAAAACACCCCACACCCCAGTTTGTTGTCTCGGAATTGGACTTAAGAAACGCTCTCTAAGGTGAGCGAGTTAATACAACGGCAGGCTGTTGTCCACTTGTTCGGCCCAGGCGTTGATTCCGCCTTTGAGGTTCTTCATCTTTTTGAAGCCGGCGCTGGCGAGGATTTCGATGGCGCGGGCGGAGCGCGATCCGCGTTTGCAGAAGACGATCATTTCTTCGGCGGAGTCGAGTTCAGACATGCGTTCAGCCACCTGGCCGAGAGGAATGTTCTTTGCGCCTTCGATGGCGGAGATCTCCAACTCGTGAGGCTCGCGCACATCGAGCAGGAGCAGGCCCGGGTCAAGAGCGATGCGGTCTTTCATCTCTTCAGGCGTGATGTCCCAACCTGCGCCGGCAGACGTATCATCCACGTGATGGCCGGGGACTCCGCAAAATTCCTCGTAATCGATCAACTCTTTGATATCGGCATTGGGTCCGCATACGCGGCATTTGGGATTCTTCTTGAGTTTGACAAAATCAAAACTC
>JACPVD010000230.1 GCA_016191895.1 Chloroflexota bacterium
AGACCCTAAAGGTTTTGAAAACCTTTAGGGTCTCAACTTCCCAGACAACCCCCAATACTCGCGGTTGTGATAAATCAAGGGTTGTTTGTCGTTCATCTCTCGCGCCGCAACGACTTCCGCGATAAATAGCGTGTTCTCTCCGACGTCGAACGTTTGCATCACACGGCAATCCAGCCACGCCAGCCCGCCGACGATCAATGGCGCGCCGGTGACAAGGGTTTCTGTCTGCAAATTGGCAAAACGATCTTCAACACCGGAGACCTTGCCCGCGAACAGATCTGAAATACGAGCCTGTTCTACCGAAAGAATCGTCAACCCAAATGCGTGAGACTTGGACGCCAACTCATGCGTGCGGGTCGTTCCGCGCAAAGCAACGGTGATCACAGGCGGCTCCAGCGAAATGGATGTAAACGAGTTCACGGTCATGCCGTGCTTCGCGCCTTCGTGAATCGAAGTCACCACCGTCACCCCGGCTGACCAGGCGCGCATTACCGCGCGAAGTTTTTCAGGATCGAGTGTTGTCAATGTCGTCTTTTCCATAAATCATATGTCTTTTCAAAAGAAGGGGGAAGTGGGGTGTTGTGAGCGGGCTTCGCCCACTCACAACACCCCACACCCCAATTTATTTAGAAAACTCAAGTTCATCATACATGCGGGCGGAATGGGAGTCAAGTCAAAAAATAAATCGGAGCCTGGAAGTTCTACTTCCGCCGCACTCCTTTTTCATCATCTGCTTTGGTTTATAATCAACGCATGAAAAAGTTTCGACCCAGGGTTCGCGCCCTGAAACTTGCAACAGAAGTTCGCAAACGCCTTGTCAAAGAATTGGGACAACCCGTCAAGGTGATCATGTTCGGCTCGCAAGCGCGGGGCGATGCAAAAAAGGATTCTGATATTGACCTGTTGGTGATCCTGCCTTCCTTGGATAAACCCATGATGTATCTTGCCTTCGATGTGGCGTGGGAGGTCGGCTTTGACGCGGGAAAGGTCATCTCTGTTGTTCCGGCTGAGAGAAATGAGTGGAAGCGCCTTGCCGCGTCCCCCTTCTATCGCGCAGTAAAACGGGAAGGGGTTCCCGCATGAATGATGAACCCTACGACAAATCGGCATTAATCCAATACCGCATGGATCGCGCTCGCGAATCATTGAACGATGCGCGTTTAATGCTCGCTCAAAAAGGGAGTTACGCCGGCGTGGTCAATCGCGCTTATTACGCAATGTTTACGCCGCGCTTGCTCTGTTAATTACAATCGACAGAGAGTCATCCAAACATCAGGGAGTGATCGCCCTGTTTGATGAAAACTTCATTAAACAAAACATACTCCCAAAAGAATTGGGCAAACTACTGCACCGCGCATTTGAAATGAGACAGGCGGGAGATTACCGCGATATGCTTGTCACCACGGAAGAGCAGGCTGCCGATGCAATTCATTCAGCAAATAAATTCCTCAAAGCCATTGAAGCGAAATTATCAGAGCATGAGAAATAGCGAATTTCAAACTGCCATCCAAATCAGGCGGGAAAACACATGGTAAACTCACGCGCATGTCAAAACGAAATAAGACCATCTTAATCGCGCTGGCGGGGTTTCTCCTGCTGGCCGCGTTGATCTATCAAATTCCCAGAGTCAAATCGGCAATTGCGTGGCGGGTTGAAAAAGTCATGATCTACACAAAAAACCTTATTGACCCCGTCGGCCCTGTGCCGACGGCATTGCCGGTCACGCCCCAACCCTCCACGCCAACCATCACCGCAACGGCCACACCCACACCCCTCGCGAATCTCACGCCATCCATCACGCCCACCGCCACATTTCCCCCACTGCCTGCGCAAGCGTCCATGGCATCGCCTCCGTTCGAGCAACAGACTCCGAACAACTGCGGTCCCGCGACCCTTTCGATGGCTTTGCACATCTACGGCTGGGACGGAAATCAAAGCGACATCGCCAGCGTTATCAAGCCCCTCCTGCAGGATCGAAACGTCAACCCCGAGGAACTGCGTTATTACGTCCGCACGCAGGCGGGATGGCTCAATATGGAATATCGAGTGGGCGGCGATATCGAAACCCTCAAGCGATTGATCGCCGCAAATTATCCTGTCATTGTCGAAAGCGTCACCTCACTCGATCCGAACGACGCGCTCGGGCCCACCGACGATCTATGGGCGGCGCATTATCTCTTGCTCACAGGCTACGACAACGCCACGCAAACATTCACCATTCAAGATTCCTATCACGGCGCGGATTTGAGCATCTCGTATTCACAATTGGAAAAAGAATGGAAGCCATTCAACAACCTGTACATCGTGATTTATTTTCCGCAATTCGAGGATGAGATGAAGACCCTGCTCGCTTCCAACTGGGACCCGATCCTGAATCGGCAAATGGCATTGACCTCCTCCCAGGCCGATACCGCCCAAAACCCCACCGACGCCTTTGCCTGGTTCAACTACGGAAGTAACCTCGTCTATTTTGACCGTTACGAAGAGGCCGCGCTTGCCTACGATAAAGCCCGCGAGATCGGCCTGCCGCTGAGAATGTTCCGCTATCAGTTTGGGCCGTTCCTCGCATACTTCCACTCGAATCGAAATGAAGACCTGCTCGTGCTGACCGATTATGCCAGAGGCATTACGGAAATGTCCGAAGAAGCGTGGCTATGGTATGGCTACGGCCTGTATCGCAAAGGCGATTACGAAGGCGCGCTCAAAGCGTGGAAAAAGGCCGATCAGATCAACCCTAATTTTTTTGAAGATCAGGCTCGGAAGGCAATGGGGTTGATCCAATAACATCATGAAAAAAATATTCCCCTTTCTTTTCTCTTTCCTGCTTGCGGCGTGTCAAGGTGTGGCGGTAACTGTCACTGAGGCGGTTGTCGCGACCCCATTGATTGAATCCACTTCAACGCCCACGGCTGGATTGATTCAATTCACCACGACCCCAGCAGTAACATTTACACCTGAGCCAACGGTCACACCTGACAACGTCAAAATCTCCCCCGCCGATGGCATGACCCAACTCCTCATCCCCGCCGGGACATTCAAAATGGGCGGGCTCGATGTTCTGCTCGAAGGAGATGAACTCCCCGCGCATGACGTGACGCTCGACGCGTTCTGGATGGATCAAGTGGAAGTGACAAATGGCATGTACGCCTTGTGCGCGCAGGCAGGTGCATGCAGGCTTCCCGTTAAATTTAATTCTGATAATCAGTTGGAATACTACAACAACCCGCAGTTTCGAGATTATCCGGTTGTTCAAATCACATGGTATGACGCAAATTCCTATTGTCAATGGACAGGGCGCAGACTGCCCACCGAAGCCGAATGGGAACGCGCCGCGCGGGGCGACGACTTGCGTCCGTATCCGTGGGGGGGCGAGCCACCAAACGAATTGAATTCAAATTCCAATAACATCGCCGGCGACACAACTCGCGTGGGATCATATGCAGCGGGGGCGAGCCCGTTTGGCGTGTTGGATATGGCGGGCAATGTCTGGGAATGGGTCGCGGATTATTACAGCGGGCGGTATTACGAAGAATCGCCGTCGGTGAATCCACTGGGCCCGGAGAACAGCGGGTTGAATCACCTGCGCGTGATTCGCGGCGGATCGTTTCAGGATAACCAGTTTGACCTGCGCGTTTCCAATCGCGGATATGAAACGGGTCCCGATCCAACTGTCGCGTCGAGCGAGGCGGCTTATTACGGCCGCAGTTCGGTGAAGATCGGCTTTCGCTGCGCACAAACTCCATAACGCTGAATCAGTTCACGGTCGAGAAATGACGCGGGACATTTCATCCAGATTTGTTGTCCTTCGACTGCACTCAGGATGAAGTTGAATTATCTTTACTCAATACCCCTGCTATGGTATTATCCCGGCACAATTCAACAGCCCCAATACGGCGCTCTTATCCAGAGAGGCGGAGGGAACGGCCCTGCGATGCCTCGACAACCGATGGTGATAGTCAAGTAGTCGGATAGTCAAATAGTCGAGTAGTCAAGATCAAGACCACGAGACCAAGCGACTAAACGACAAGACGATTACACCGAACGGTGCCAAATCCGACAGAAGATTTCTGGGAGATGAGAGGGTAGATACGCATTACGCAATTGCCCTTTCACGCTGAAAGGGCAATTCTATTTTTCAAGGAGAAACAAAACAATGAGCAACACTTTTATGACCTCGCCGAGCCTGATGTTCACATCGGAGTCGGTGACGGAAGGACACCCGGATAAGATCTGCGACCAGGTCTCGGATGCCGTTTTGGATGCCTGTCTCGAGCAGGACAAAATGTCGCGTGTGGCCTGCGAGACCGCCGTCAAAACGGGTTTTGTGGCGCTGCTGGGCGAGATCACCACGTCGGCTTATGTCAACTTCGATGAGCTCGTCCGCAAGGTTGTCAACGAGATCGGATACGACAGCAGTGACAAAGGCTTTGACGGCAATACCTGCGCTGTGCTTTCCGCGGTCGCCAGCCAAAGCGCCGACATTGCGTTGGGCGTGGATCATGCCCTCGAAGATAAAAGCGGCGAAATGAAGGATGTGGGTATCGAGCATGTCGGCGCGGGCGATCAGGGCATGATGTTCGGATTTGCCTGCAATGAAACAGCGACGTTAATGCCGATGCCGATTTATATGGCGCACAAATTGTCGCGCCGTTTGAGCGAAACCCGCAAGGATGGATCGCTCCCCTGGCTTCGCCCGGATGGCAAGAGTCAGGTGACAGTGGAATATTCCAACGGCAAGCCGAAGCGCATCGACACAGTTTTGATTTCCACACAACACTCCCCCGATA
Source organism: Chloroflexota bacterium (assembly GCA_016191895.1). Taxonomy (GTDB): domain Bacteria; phylum Chloroflexota; class Anaerolineae; order Anaerolineales; family Villigracilaceae; genus Villigracilis. The sequence goes on from JACPVD010000230.1 coordinate 4,788, forward strand.
TTTCACACTCCGAGATCGTCGAGCAGATCAGCGAGCACATCATCTATCCATCCCTGCCCGAAGGCATGGTGGATAAAAACCTGAAGATCTTCGTCAACCCGACCGGGCGTTTCGTCATCGGCGGACCGATGGGTGATGCGGGTGTGACCGGGCGCAAGATCATCGTCGATACCTATGGCGGCATGGGACGTCACGGCGGCGGCGCATTCTCGGGCAAAGACCCCACAAAGGTCGATCGCTCCGCCGCGTATGCCGCGCGCTATGTTGCCAAGAACATCGTCGCCGCCGGGCTTGCCGACCGCGTCGAAGTTCAGGTGGCATATGCCATCGGCGTGGCGCATCCGCTTTCTGTGAATGTGGAGACATTCGGCACCGCCAAAATTGCGGACGATAAAATTTCCGCGCTCGTCAATGAACACTTTGACCTGCGCCCCGGCGCGATCATCCGTGACCTCGACCTGCGCCGCCCGATCTATCGCAAGACTGCCGCGTACGGTCACTTTGGCCGCGATGATATCGAATTCCCCTGGGAACGCACCGACAAGGCCGAGGCTTTGAAGAAGGCGGCTGGGGTATAGCGCTGAGATTGGTATTAGTAATTGGTGATTTGTAAAACAAAAGAGTCGCGAGGAAAATTCGCGGCTCTTTTGTTCCTTATGTTACGCGCTTGCGCTTCGACTCGGTGAGCCGTCAGTGCGAAGGTTATGGCAATACAATCGGCGTAAGGGTGACGGTAGGCAATGGGATGGGCGTTGGCGAAAACGGAAGCCACCCGCTCAAATAAAGGTAATCGGAGAGGAAAGCCTCCCGCTCGGCGGGGGTCATCGGGCGCGGACGGGCGTAATCTTCCAAAATACCGGTCAATAACTCGGTGTTGATAAAGCGGCCATCGTAGAATACGTGGCGATCGTAAAACTCGCGCCGCGTTTCGTCGATCACTTCGCCGCTGGGGAGAATGTACGTCATCTGATCGAAGAATAAATTTCCCAAACCGTAGTGAATGAACGAGTCGCCGCGAAATTCCATCACATGCGGGTAATGCGCCTGGCTTCCGCTGACAATGATAGCGCCGTCATCCGCCACGCGGCGAAAAGCATCTTCATGTGTGTAACATGGACCCGACGAATAGCATTCTTCGTGTTGAAACGTGAAGATGATGTTATATCCCTGCTCTTTCAACAGGCGCATTTGTTTGGCAAAGAAATCGTAATCGCACAACGCCGAGCCGGGGATTGTATCGGTGGCCTTGGGATATTTCCCGGCGCGTTTCCCATTGCAGCCCATGAATGCGATCTTGTTTCCGTTTACGTCCATTAACACAGGCTGGCGCGCTTCGTTTGCATTTGCGCCGCCACCATAATAGGGAATATTATTTTCCTTGTAGATCGCAAGCGTATCGAGCATCGCTTGCACGCCGCGATCGGCAAAGTGATCGCCGGTCAACTCCACTACGTCCACGCCCATGTCCAACAGCAGGCCCATATACTTCGGGTCGCTGCACAAAATAAAATTTCGGTGGCCGGAGTTCGGGTAAGGACATTCTTTATCGAACGGCACTTCATTGCTGACGTGCGCAATATCGGCATCCCTCAACCAGTCGCGGATCGCCGAGCCGGGATACGTCACGCCTTTCATTTCCATCGTCAACGCGGTGGCGCGGACGAGAGCCGTCACGCCGGTCAACAGGACAGTCGCAAGTTTTGCGGGGTCGCGGTTTGTTGCTGGCATCGAAAACGAATCCGGAGAAATGGAAAAATAAATTTTCAGCGGATACGTTTCCGTGTTGAAGTTTTTATGAAGCGGAGATTGCCCGTCCACGCTCAATACTTTCCATTTGGGCTGGATGTCTTCAAACGGGATGATCGCCCATTCGGAATCACTCCATGCGGTATCCAACAAGTGTTCCGCTGATACGACTCTGACCGCGCCCGGAGCGGGTTCGCCCCAAAGGGCGATGAATGCCCATAGTGTAGACTCTGCCAGTAGAATACCGTGCCCGGCCAACAGTCCAGATGGATCGCCTTTCCAGGCGGAGATCAAATCCTGAGAGGAGACGTCGTCTGTCAGCGTTGGAAACGGCGCGACAAGAGCGTAAATCCACAGCGAGCCTGAAATGGCAATATCCAGTTCATGAGACGCAAGCGCGAGGTTATTGGTGATGGGAATATTCCACGATTGCGCCACATCGAGGAGGCTTGCCGGGATGGCCGGATTAATCCACAATACGTCCGGCGTTGGGGTGGCGGTTGATTCAAATGTTGGAGCCGGGGATAAGGTTGGGACAGGGATTGGAGCAGGCGTGGGAGAGGCGCAAGCCGCAAGAACGGCAATGCAGGCGAAAACGATGATTATTTTTTTCATTGAAAATTCCGGTGGAGATTTGACAGACAAGATATTCTACACAAAAAACGGAATGCGCGCCAGAATGGGTTGGGCAAGTCCGCAAGTAGAACTTGCGGACTCTGCAAATCTACGGAATGACTATCGCCCCGCTTGTGGAAAATCCCAGCCACTTTCTTCAAAATACATTTCAAGGAATCGATCGCGCTCGATTTGAGTCATATAGCGCGGACGGGCGTAATCGGTGAGCCATGCGGTGAATAATTCCACGCCGAGGTAGCGGCCGTCGTAGAATACATGGCGATCGATGAACTCGCGCTCGGTGAGGCGCGGGCCGCGCGGGGAGATCTGATCGAAGAACAGGTTGCCCAGCCCGTAATGAATGAACCCGCCGTTATGGAATTCCATCACCTGCGGCACATGCGCCTGACTCCCGCTGACGATGACCGCGCCGGCGTCGGCCATGCGGCGGAAATCTATTTTTTGCTGTGGACGCGCCTCGGGCGAATCGAATTCATGATATTGATAGGTGGAGATCGGCAGGTATCCCTGCGAGCGATAGTAGGCGATCTGTTCAGTCATGTAATCGAAGTCGCATGGCACGGCGCCGGGGACGGTATCGGTTGCGCTGGCGTAGATGGTTTTGTAATTACAGCCGATGAACATGATCTTGTTGCCGTTTGCTTCCATCAGCAAAGGCTTGCGTCCGTCCTCCACGTTGTATCCGCCGCCGTAATAGGGAATATTAAACTGCCGGTAGATGTCGAGCGTCTCGTACATGGCGGCTGCCCGGTAATCGGCAAAGTGATCGCCGGAGAGTTCGATTACGTCTGTGCCGATGTAGGTCAGGAGTTCCATATAACGGGTGGAACTGCAAAAGATTTGTTTTTCCTGGTTCGGGTCGGGCGATGGACAGCCGGTAAAGAATGGCACTTCGTTGTTGATGTGGGTAATATCCGCTTCGAGCAGAAGATCACGGATGACTTCCCCGGGATACGTAATGCCTTTTGTGTCCATGGTCTTTGCGGTGGCGCGCACCAGGGCGGTGACGCCGGTCATGATTACAGTGGCGAGTTTGTTCGGGTCGCGGTTCTGATAGGAGAAGTTCAATCCGCCGGGGACCTGGCATTGCTCCACGCACATCAGGCGGTAGTTTACGGTCAATGGATAGATGATCGGGTCAAACTTCTTTTGGATTGGCGACTGATCGTCGATCATCAAGACCTTCCACTTCGGCTCGATCTGCTCGAATGGGATGATCGCCAAGGATGGCATTTGATTCCACGCCGCGTCGAGGATTTGATCTGCTGGCAGAGCCTGCACTGCGCCTTCAGCAGGAGCGCCCCACAGGGAGGTAAACGTTGCCAGCGTGGACTCTTCCATCAGGATTGGGATCCCGGCAAAGGGTCCGAATGAAGAACCGCCCCACACGGCAAGCAATTCCTGCGAGGTCACGCCGTCGATCAAGGTTGGGAAAGGCGCAACAAGGGCATATGTCCAGGTGGAAACATGCATTGCGCCTTCGGATGTTTGCACCACGTCGATGAATAGGTTTGCGGAGTCCTGCCTGGTTGCCAATACTTGAAATCCCCAACTGACAAATTGGTCGCGCAATAATTGCGGCGTAGATGGGCTGGTCCAAACCTGCGCGGCGTTCAACACCACCGGCGTGGGCGCGGCGATGGGAGGCATGGGCGTGATCGTCGGCGCGAGGGTTGGGATCTGGATCGTGGCCGAGGGAGTGGGCGCGGCAAAGGTCGGCGGAGGGGGCGGCGCGCCCCACAACGAGGGCTGGCACCCGACCATCGAGAGAATGCAAATCAACAAAACGCCGGCGCGTGTGATGCCGCGGGCGGGTTTGGGAAGAAACAAAGATTCCACTCGAGGCGCAAGAGAGCGAATCAAATAATCTTCAAAGCTGTCAGGAACAAAAACGCGGGGCGCCCTCATGCCCCGCATTATATGAAGCCGCTTTGGGTTGAATCAAAATAACTTCAATACAGTTTTATTTATTATGGATTTGCAATGAAGAGAGGGGCGGTATCTTTTCAAAAAGAAGGGGAAAATGAGATGGCGTGAGCGCGCTTTACACGTTCACCCATCCCAGTTAACAAGAAGATACGATGCGCAGACGCAAAGGAGAGTTCTTTTTATTTCTTGAGCCACCCCGCCAGTTGACTCAACCCAAGCAAAATGACAACCACAAGAAACACGCCCCACTCGAAGGTGAATTTGAGTCGCACGATCATCGCAAGAGAGGCAACAAATAACCCAGCCAGAGAGAGCAGGCTGATTCGCGCGATGTGACGACGCTCCACGGCGCGAGTGTGTTCGTCGGAAGCAACTCCGATCATGCGTCGGCGGAAATCGGTCATGTCCCAGGCGAAGAGGGAGAAGATGCCCCCGGCGAACATCCAGCCTGGCGTGAGTCCGAACCATAATCCCGCCCCGGCCAGCATCACTGCAAAAGCCAGCGCGGGCGAGGCAAGCCATCCCCAGCCGCGCCATGCGGTGACCAGCCATACGATGCCAAAGAGAATTACCCAGCGCGAAAATATGATAAAGCCCGCTTCGGAATATCCCCATGCGATCGAACCGACGCTGATGATGACGCTGGACGCAAGCGCGATCAAAGCCACATCGACCTCCTCTGCCGCATCAATGCCGGACCGATGGCCTGATCGAGCGGAATCGACACATCCCACTCGACGATATGTATCCCCGCACGTTCGAGCCTGCGGATGAATAAGTCGCGCTCCATTTGCGCGATACGCAACGCAAGGTCGACGCGTGGTGAGGGCGGGAGCAATTGATATTCGAACTTGACCGGATCCGGGCTGACGGCCATCACCTGATATCCGCGCCCGCGTAGTTGCACCAGAACATTCAAATCGTCCTGCAATAACGCGCTTACGATAATGATCTGCGACTCCGCCGGGAACATGCGCGGGGATAAATGATCGAGTCCCGCAAAGACCGAACTCACACCCACTTCGGCACGGGCCAAAGTCTGCATGATGCGCTCGCGTTGGATTTTTCCGTAGTCGGGAAGCGTCCAGCCGAGGAACCCACTATAGACGAACAACCCCACGCGGTTTCCCTGCGCAAGTAGCGCGTCGGAAAGCGCGGCGGTTGCGGCAACGTTATATTCAAAGATGGATGTATTTTCGTGAAAGAGGTTCGTGCTTGCGCGCGCGTCCAATACGATACCCACGTCGGCAACGCGTTCCTGTTGATATTCGTTGGAATAGAGTCGTTCCGTATGCCTTGCGCTGACGCGCCAGTTGATCATACGCGGCGAGTCGCCGGATTGATATTCGCGCACGCCGAAGAACTCCGTCCCTGCGCCGCCCACGCGCCCGGGGATCGTTCCGGCATAGACACGGGTCCTGCGCGGGTGGATGTAGACGCGCTTCAAGCGCCTTATTTCGGGGAAAATGAATAATTTTTTGTTGGAGTGAATATCGGCTTCGCGGCGAATTAAGCCGGTGGAGTCAGTGGCGGTAACATGCAGGGATTCGAAGGCGTACGATCCGCGCGGGCCTGTGGCCGTATAGGCAAAGGTGAAGGAACCGCTTTTCGCGAGCCTGAGCAGGCGCCGGGTGGATCCGATGCGGATTTTTAATCGAGGCGATATTTTGTCATCGAGAAAAAGTTCCTCGATGGTTGTCCCGTTGTTGGTGATGGTTGTTGTCACGATAACATCGGTATTGGGTGTGGTACGGTCGACGGAAAGTTCGCGCTGGATGCAAAGGTCGATGGATTCGGGCGCGTTCCAAAAGCCAAACAGAAGATAGAGCATGAAGGGAATCGCCAGCGCGATGAATTCGCCGCGCAGGGAGACCAACCCTGTGAGCAACAAGCCGTAAACGATCGCGGAGAGAAAAATGGAGCGGGGCATGTTTTGACTTTACGTCATTGCGAGCGTACTCGCGAAGCAATCTCTCGTGGCGCAAGAAGATTGCTCGCTGGCACTGCGCGCCAGCGCATGTGTCGGGTTGGCGCCCTCGCAATGACGATCTTGGTTATCTCAGCACCGGCACAGCCGTGCTGGCAAGCACATCGCGGATGACGTCGCCGTTGACCTGCTGCGACATCCAGTACTCGGGTTGAAGCAACAAGCGATGACTGAGCACGGGAATGGCGAAACGTTTGACGTCATCGGGCAATATAAAATCGCGGCCTGCAAGCGCGGCGCTGGCACGCGCCATTTTGAGAAAGGCCAGCGAACCACGCGGGCTTGCGCCGACGGCCACACGCCGATCGGTGCGCGTTGCATGTACCAATGCGGAGATATACCCTTCGAGATCGGGATCGACATGCACACTTTCGAGCGCGGCGCGCATTTCAAGCAGTTGTTTCGGTTTGGCGATCTGTTTGAGCGAAAGTTCATCCTGTTTGCGCAAACGGCGGCGTTGTAAAATTTCCTTTTCCTCTTCGAGGTTTGGGTAGCCCACCGTGAGTTTCAACATGAAACGATCGAGTTGCGCTTCAGGTAACGGGAATGTGCCTTCATATTCAATTGGATTTTGCGTGGCAAG
>JACPVD010000231.1 GCA_016191895.1 Chloroflexota bacterium
CCACATCGAAAACCATCGCGTCCCGCCATCGCTCATCATCGCCGCGCTGCTGACTTTGGTCTTGCTCATTCCGCTTTCCTATTACAGCGTAAAATTCTTCAACGAAGCGGCTGAAAACAGGAACATCAACACCGTCGTCAACCGCGAGGTTGCCCTCCTCGGCGGCGCGGAACTCATCGAACTGGATGTGGAACGCAACGCGGACGGATTGCGCATGATTGTCACAGTCCGCACGAACACTCCGCTACTCTACAATCAAGTCGCGGAAATGCAACATTCCATTGCGACCAATTTGCAAAGACCCATAACGCTCAAGGTCAATCAAGTGTTGGCGAAACAGTTTGATCCGCTTATTCCACCCACCCTCACCGCCACGGTGCAGGTCAGCCCGACGCCCACACGCACGCTCACCCCAACCCTCACCCCTACGCAAACTCCCACCGCTACTTTCACTGCTACGCCCACGCCGGGCTTGGTTCAGGCAGCCAATGGGACGCTGCCGCCTTTCAAAATATATCAGTCTCCCAACGGTCCTATTATTGGCACAATCACGCACGGACAAACCTTGATCCTGCTCTATGAACGGCGCGAGGTTGACGGCTTGATCTGGCTTAATGTGATGGACGGCGAAGGGCGCATCGGATGGATTCCCGAAATCTACCTCAATCAAGTTACCGCGACACCCTGACCCTTTTGCGCGCTTACGAGAATTATTTAACGGGAAACTCAACATGGCAGAATTTTTTTTTCTCTTCATCGCGGGACTCATCGTCCTCATCCTCGGCGCGGATTGGCTCGTGCGCGGGGCTTCGCGGCTGGCGGCGGCGTTTGGCGTCCCGCCACTTGCCATCGGGTTGACCATCGTCGCCATCGGCACGGCATCGCCCGAGATCGCCGTATCCATGCGCGCGGCGCTCAACGGGCAGGGAGATTTGACTCTCGGCAACGTGCTGGGATCGAACATCTTCAACATTCTGTTCATTTTGGGAATCACCGCCCTCGTCGCGCCGATTGTGATTGCGGAGCAACTCATCCGCAAAGACGCGCCCATCATGCTCGGCGTTTCGCTGCTGGCGTTTGCGCTCGCCTTCGATGGAAATATCGGCGCATGGGACGGTTTTGTTTTGCTCGTGCTGCTGGTTGTGTACACCGTTTTTGCTTTAAGGCAAAGCCGCGGCGAAAGCAAGGCTATTCAAAATGAATACGCGGAAGAGTTCGCGCAAAAAGAGCCGACGACTGCGAAGAATATCGCGGTCAATATTTTCTACATCATCGCGGGACTCGGCTTGCTCGTGTTTGGCTCCAACTGGCTGGTAGATTCCGCTGTGGTCATCGCCAAATCTCTGGGCGTGAGCGAACTCATCATCGGGTTGACCATCGTCGCGGTGGGCACCTCCCTGCCCGAAGCGGCGACCTCGGTCATCGCCGCGCTGAAAAAGGAAAGCGACATCGCCGTCGGCAATGCGGTGGGCAGCAACATTTTCAACCTGCTGGGTGTGCTGGGAGCGGGGGCGGTCTTCGCGCCCGACGGAATCTCCGTCACAACCCGCGTGCTGTCTTTCGATTTTGTCGTGATGGTCTTCGTTGCGCTGGTCACGCTGCCCATCTTTTACATTGACAACCGCGTCTCGCGCGTCGAAGGCAGATTGCTGCTGGCATATTACGCGTTGTATCTCAGCCATGTTGTTTTGGATGCTTCGCGCAGTTCGCTCGTTCCCGCGTTCAATCTCTTCCTGCTTGTCTTCGCGCCGGTTATGTTTGTTGCGCTGGTCGTCGTCGCCGTCCGTTCTGCAAAGCGGCGGACAGGGTAAAATCGTTTCACTATCCAGCCAAAACGGAGTTCCCCCATGAATGTCACCACTTGCATGAAACGCAACGTTGTTTCGATCACCACAGGCGCCACCATCGGCGCCGCCGCTACAATCTTCGTCAAACGGCACATCGGTTTGCTCCCCGTTGTGGATAAGAACAACAAACCTGTCGGCGTCATCGGCATTCGCGATCTGCTCAAACTGGAAATGCCCGACTTCATGAACTTCCTCGCGGACGTGGACTTCGTCCACGATTTTGGCGCGGTGGAAGATACGCGCCCATCCGCCGCGGCGCTGAAAAAGACCGTTAAAACCCTTATGAGTCCCGCGATTACAGTGGAGGAAGGCTGCGGCCTTCTGAGGGCATACTCATTGATGGTGCAGCAAAACCTGCATGACATTCCCATCGTCTCCAAAGATGGGGTATTAATAGGTATCGCTTCGCGTGTGGATATTGGCGTGACAATTTTGAAGACATGGGGTAAGGCGGAATGACGGGACTGTTCTCAATTGTTCTTTCCGCGTTTATTTTCTTCGGAAGCCTTGTTTTTATTTTTTCAGAGAAGATCAACCGCTCCATCGTCGCCATTGTTGGCTCGATGTTGATGATCGGCATGGGCAAACTGCTCGGCTTTTATTCCGAAGAACTCGCCATCGAGGCCATCGACTTCAACACGCTCGGCCTGCTGTTGGGAATGATGATCCTTGTTGCCATGCTCGAACCGACGGGTTTCTTCGAATATCTCGCCGTGCTTGCGGCGCGGGCATCACAGGGAAAACCCATCCGCCTGTTCATCCTATTGGGAATCATCACCACCGTTCTCTCGATGTTTTTGGATAACGTGACCACCGTTGTGTTGATCGCGCCCGTCACCATCCTCATCAGCGAAATTCTCGGCGTCAGCCCGCTGCCGTATTTGATGAGCGAAGCGCTGCTCTCCAACGTCGGCGGCGTGGCAACCCTCGTCGGCGACCCGCCCAACGTGTTGATCGGTTCGGCGGCGGGTTTGTCGTTCAATGATTTTTTGACGTATTCATTTCCCATTGTTATCTTCTCATGGGCGGGCGCGGTATTTCTTTTAAGAAACCTCTTCAAGAAGGATTTGGCGAAACGTCCGCGCCGCAGCAAGGCGGTGATGAAACTCAACCCTGCCGAGACTCTCAATCAACCCGAAACTGCGCGGCGAATCTTAATCGTGCTGGGTGCGGCGATTTTATTTTTTTTCGGCCACCATACCCTGCGCATCGAGCCGTCGCTGGTGGCGTTGAGCGCAGCGGCGCTGCGGCCAAAATGATGCCGCGCCGCGGCTTCGGCGCCGAACAC
>JACPVD010000232.1 GCA_016191895.1 Chloroflexota bacterium
CAAATGGGCGGATGAAATCTGCAAGCGCAAGGATATTCGATCCGCGCCGAAGGGCTGGCCGACCCGTGGCCTGCAAGTTTGGGCCAACGCCGATTATCCGAAAGACGCGCGACGCGCCCGCACTTATGGCGCGGTGGGTATCGGTCTGTGCCGTACCGAGCATATGTTCTTTGAGCCCGAGCGCCTGCCCATCGTGCAGGATATGATTCTCTCCGACACCAGTGAAGGGCGCACGGCGGCTCTCAATAAACTATTGCCGTATCAGCGCAAGGATTTCGACGGACTCTTCGAAGCGATGGGCGGATACCCGGTCATCATCCGTCTCATCGACCCGCCCTTGCATGAATTCATGCCCGATGAAGAAGCGCTGCTCGAAGAAGTGATCACGATGCGCGTCAAGGGGCAAACGGAAGGCTTGAAGGCAAAGGAGGATTTGCTCGAGGCGATCAGAGCCATGCACGAATCCAACCCGATGATGGGCCTGCGCGGCGTGCGTTTGAGCATTTCCATGCCGGAGATCGTCGAGATGCAAGTCCGCGCCATTTTCGAGGCAGCGGCCGATTGCGCAAAGCGCGGCGTCAAAGTGAAACCTGAGATCATGATTCCCCTCACCGGCACGGTGAAGGAACTCGAATGGATTCAACCGCGGCTCGAACGTATCGGCGCGGCGGTGATGAAAGAGAAAGGCGTGAAGTTTGCCTATAAATTCGGCACGATGATCGAAATCCCGCGCGCGGCGGTCACTGCAAGGGAAGTGGCAAAAGAAGCGCAATTCTTCTCCTTCGGCACCAACGACCTGACGCAAATGACCTTCGGCTATTCGCGCGACGACGCCGAACGCAACTTCCTGATCACATACCAGGAGCAGAAGATTTTGGATGTGAACCCCTTCCAATCGCTCGACCGCGACGGCGTGGGCAAACTCATGCAATGGGCGATCACCGAAGGCCGCGAAACCCGCCCCGAACTCGAAGTGGGCATCTGCGGCGAACACGGCGGCGACCCATCATCGATCGAGTGGTGTCACATGATCGGAAATCATTACGTTTCCTGCTCCCCCTTCCGTGTGCCGGTGGCGCGTCTTGCCGCGGCGCATGCGGCGTTGAAGCATGGGGCGAAGCCCGCAAAGAAGCCTGTTAAAAAAGTTACGAAAAAGAAGTGACCAGTAAACTGGGGTGTGGGGTATTGGAGCGCGCGAAGCAGCGCTCCAATACCCCACTTCCCCTTCTTCTTGAAAAGATACCCAGCGGAAGCGGATTACACAAAACGCATGAATACTTGATTTCCCAACAGCCTCCCGCGTTTGGTAAGCCTGAAGACCTCTGAATTTTCGGAGGTCTTTTTTTCAAGCAATCCATCGCGGATTAATTCCCCGATTTCCTTTGGGTGGACGTCCAACAGGCCGCGTCCGAATCTTAACCTGAAATCTGATTCAGCGACACCGGCCTGTACCAGCCTGAGGTTGTTGATCATGTAGTCGGAGATGTCGTCTTTCGATGATTGCTTGTGATGGTTGACGGTGGCGGGAGTCAGTGGGAATTCAGTGATCAGCGATCTGTGATCAGTGGTTAGGCGCTCGATATAGGTTTTTATGCGTAGTGCGTTGGAATAGCGATACCCGTTTGCATATCCATGCGCGCCGGCGCCGAAGGCAAGGTAGGGGAGTGAATGCCAGTATTGTAAATTGTGCTGACATGCAAAGGAAGGATGAATTTTTTCATTCTTCATCCTTCCTAATTCAATCTTGTTCTTCGCCCAGTTCGATATTTCATAATGAACATACCCATGATTTTCCAGAAACTCTTCGGCGTATTCATACATTTCGGCGGCGAGGTCGGGGTCGGGGAGAGGAAGCAGGCCTTTCGTTGACCAGCGTCCAAAAGGCGTGCCGTGTTCGAGGGTCAGGGCGTAGGCAGAGATGTGCTCGGGGTGCAGGTCAACGATTCTTTGGAGGGTGGTTTTCCATGAGTCGAGAGTCTGCTCGGGCAGGCCGTAAATTAAATCCAGGTTCAAGTTATCGAAGCCTGCTTTTCTAGCGGATGCCACGGCTTCGATCACGTCGAAGAAATTGTGTTCGCGTTCGAGCATACGCAATTCTTCGGTGTTGGCTGATTGCACACCGAAACTGATACGGTTGACTCCCGCTTTGCGAATGCCGTCCAGTTTTTCAGGCGAGATCGTGCCGGGGTTGGCCTCGATGCTGATTTCAATGTCCGCTGTAAAGATGAATGATCGGCGCAGAGCCTTGAGGATCGAATCGAACTGTCCCGCTGAAAGCAAGGACGGCGTCCCCCCGCCAAAGAAAATGCTGTGAATCCCTGACTCGCCGAATCTCTGATTCGCTGAATCTCCAACTCGCTGACTCGCGGATTCCCCCACAAATTCAATCTCTCGAATCAAGGCATTGACGTACGCGGGAATCGAATCTTCCTGGCCGGCGTAGGTGTTGAAGTCGCAGTAGGCGCAACGGTGTTTGCAGAAGGGAATGTGCAGATAAATGGAGATGTCAGGAGTCAAGTGTCAGGTTCCAGGTGTCAGGTTGCGGGGGAGACCGATGAGCAGGGCGATGGGGCCGAGGAGGAGAATCCACATGGCGGTTTGCAGGCCAAATTGGTCGGCAAGGAATCCGATGAAGAAGGGAAAGAATTTTGCAAGCGGGGTTGTGACGGCGCCGATTGCCAGGATGCTTGCGCTTTGCCCGGGCAGGCTGGAGTATAACCGCCCCTGCAAAATGGGATACCAGCCGGTGTTTGCAAAGTTGACGAGGATGATGACGGCGAGTTTGGGAATGAAGCCGGGGATGAGCAAAAAGAGCGGAAAGAAAATTAATTGCGCGGCGGCGGTGAGGCGCAAGAACTTAATGCTGTTCGGTTGTCGGTCGATGAAG
>JACPVD010000249.1 GCA_016191895.1 Chloroflexota bacterium
CCACCCGCTGGCAAACCATTCGCCGCATCGTGTTGAAGGAAGCACTGCCCGGCATCCTCACCGGTGTCATCCTCGGACTCGAACGCGCCGCCGGCGAAACCGCGCCGATCCTTTTTACGGGAGCGGCGTTCTTCCTGCCGCGCCTGCCGGGTTCCCCCTTCGATGCGACGATGGCATTGCCGTATCATTTATTCGTCATCTCCACACAGGTGCCGGAGATGCCCATTCAAATCCAATATGGCACGGCGCTGGTGCTGTTGGCATTCGTATTGACCATGAACGTGATCGCGACCGTGATCCGCTCGCGGGCAAGGGCGAAGAGGCAATGGTGAAAATAAATGAACAAAATCATCATCGAAAACCTCTCCCTGCAATATGCCGACGGCACGGAGTCCCTGCGCAACGTGAGCATGGACATTCAACAGAATGCTGTCACCGTTTTGTTCGGCCCGGCCGGCGGCGGGAAGTCCACGCTGTTACGCTGTTTGAATCGACTCAACGACCTGACCGAAGTCAAAGCCAGCGGGGGGCGCATCCTGCTCGACGGCGAAAACATTCTCGATCCCGGCCTGGATGTGATTGCATTGCGCCGCAAGGTGGGCATGGTCTTTGCGCGGCCGGTGCCGCTGCCCATGAGTATCCGCGAGAATTTGACCTATGCCCTTGAATTGGCCGGCGAGAAGCGAAAATCCAAACTCGATGAAGCAGTGGAACGTAGTCTGAAACTCGCCGCGATTTGGGATGAAGTGAAGAACCGCCTCGACGATCCCGCCATTGCCCTCTCCGGCGGACAGCAACAGCGCGTGTGCCTGGCGCGGGTGATCGCCCTGCAACCCGAAGTGATTCTGCTCGACGAGCCCACCTCCGGCCTCGACCCGATTTCCACCGGCAAAGTGGAAGCCGCGCTCTTGGAATTGAAGAAGGAATATACGGTAATTCTCGTACCGCATTCGGTCCAACAGGCCGGCCGCACAGCCGATTACGCCGCGTTCTTTTTACAAGGCGAGCTGATCGAATACTCTGAAGGCAAGGCCATGTTTACCACGCCCAAACAGAAAAAGACCGAAGACTATATCATGGGAAGATTCGGGTAGAGTCGGCTCGTAAAACAGAAACAGTCCCCGGGTCCGATCGGACCCGGGGACTGTTTTGATTCAACGATCACAACGATCCGATGGCGACTTCCTGCTTTTTTCCTCCGCGTAAAAAGAAAAGGGGAACGATCAACGCCACCAGCCCGCCGGGAATGCACAACGGCAGGAAACATGCGAGATAAAACCCAAGCAGGGAATATAAAAGGGTTTGCCCGGTGATGTCGGTGCGGGTTCCGTCAGAGGCCACACATTCGACAAAGAATCCGCTTTCGCCGGGACGATGATACGACGCGGTATATTCCTCATATTCCAATACCCCGTTTGGGCAGGCCAGCGGCGCGGTCATTTTGAAAATCTTCTCCGTATCCGCCGCAATGGCGACGCCGGCGATACCCCCAAATGAGACCAACGCGATAAACGTGGATACCATGCACACGATGATGATTCCAATGATCTGCCCGATGACGACGCCGGTAAGTTTGTTTTTCATGGGAGACTCCTTTTGTCTTGCGATATTCTAGCGAGACTACGTCTCAGACCGACGAGAAGATGAAGGGTCCAAGTTACGGGAACAAGGTAGAGGCGGTATAACTGTCTCAAAGCACCGTGGAGCGGTGAGATGGCGGCGTCAAAAGCGCCGCACCCCAACAACGAGGACCCAAGATGAGTATAGCGCAAATTTCGCTGGATGAGCTGTTGCGTGATCACGTGACGCTGGAAGTGGAAAGTATCGATCGCATGTATCTGAATGTCTGTATTCCCAAATTGCAACGCGAGAGCGGAGCGATCTGGTTTCTGAAACAGTAACGCCAAACCCGGTGGCGTCTTCGGCTGCAATGGTGCCCATCAGCCGGGCGTTTGTCGAAGGGACTGAGACGTATGCCAAAGAGCATCAGATCCCAATGCTGACCTTTGCCAAGAGACAGCGTAAAGACGATGTCGCGGCGCCCTATATCAAGCAAGATGCGGGGCGGGAATCGGCAAGGCACAAGAGAAGACAACCACCTTTCAGACGACCAAGGGACACGCAGCGCAGATCGTTATCCACGCCTGTATCGCACGATGGCGATGGTGAACCAGTACTATTTCTATGGCACTGCTGTGGAACGAATCAACAGTCTTGCTCTTGCTCTTGCTCTTGGGATTGAACGCCCGCATCTTCGAAACAGATTTGCCATCACTAACATCAACACCTTGATTTACACACTGATCAATCTCCGTTTGCTTCAACAACTATCCACCTTGCCCAAGTCCATTTGATCGAAAGCGTACCGTTTCGCCAAGCCACGTTTTGAACCATCGCAGGTTTGGCGAAACGGATTTCTTATGCATTCTTACTGTTTTGCAAGTTCATATTGGGAATTGCTGTTTTCTGCTCCGGTAAATTCAGCTCGCAATTTTCCTCGGCAAAAGCAGACTGTTTCTTCGGCACGGCGAACGAAAAGACGAGCCGTCCGCATTCCGGTGTAATTCGTGATCTGTTGAAATTGGGGGGTGGGATGTTTCAGGCGCTTTGTTAGTAAACTATAATCTGGTGCGGGTAACATCCGTGCCGCATGGAAAGTCTGTGCAGTGCCGCGAGGTTTAATTTTATCGCCTGCGTTTTAAAAAAGGGAAATGGGGTGTTGTGAACGCGCGAAACGCGTTCGCAACACCCCACACCCCAATTTATTGAGAGGATGCAAAATTATGCGATACTATATAGAAAGCGAGGTGTACCATGTTTTCATTTGAAGGATTCGATCGCCGCAAGGATGAAGATCGCAAACGCGCCGAGGGCAGGCTTCCGCCCGGGCAATCGCTGACCCAGAAATTCCCCGTTTTGCATTACGGCCCGGTGCCGGCCTTCAACCCCGCCACATGGGACTTCCGCGTGTGGGGCGAAGTGGAGGAGGAAAAACGCTGGTTGTGGGATGAGTTCAACAAACTTCCGCGCGCGAAACTCGACATGGACATTCACTGTGTCACCCGCTGGAGCAAATTCGATACCACGTGGGAAGGCGTGTCGGTCAAAACGCTGGTCGAGCAGGGGTTCTTCAAGATCAAGCCGTCGGCCACGCATGTGATGCAGCACGCGGAATACGGCTTCACGGTCAATTTGCCGCTTGAAGTGGCATTACAGGATAACTTCTTATTAGCGACGCACTTCATGGGCGAGCCGATCGAGCCCGATCATGGCTATCCCCTGCGCGGTGTGGTGGGATTCATTCCCGGCCGCGAAGATTTGGAAACGCCATACTTTTGGAAAGGCGCGAAGTGGCTGCGTTCCATCGAACTCATGTCCCGTGATAAGCGCGGATTCTGGGAACAGGCCGGCTATCACAACCGCGCCGACGTCTGGCGCGAGGAACGGTTCGGGTAGGATGTTCGACTCCCTTCTCCAAATTGGGCGCGTTATTATTTGGCCTTGCGCTCATGAAACGTAAAATCCCACCCAATACCGGGTAGCCATCAAACCAAAATGGGCATTGTGCGGAGTTATGCAATGCTTGTTGCCGCCACCAAAGCCTTTCGCGCGTCGAAATGGCAAATGAGATGCCTGGCGTCGAGTATTTAGAGGCAAGCCAAACAAAGGAGTCCACATGCAATATGCCAGCCTCGGCAAGACTGGAATGAAAGTTTCGCGTTTGTGTTTGGGGATGATGACCTACGGCTCGAAGACATGGCGCGAGTGGGTGTTGAATGAAGAGGAATCCAAACCTTTCGTCAAACGCGCGTTGGATGCGGGGATCAACTTCTTCGATACGGCGGATGTCTATTCACTGGGAGAGAGCGAACGTATTACCGGCAATCTATTGAAAGGAATCAAGCGCGAGAATATTGTCGTTGCCACAAAGGTCTTCTCCACCATGAGCGACGACGCGAACGACCGCGGCCTTTCGCGCAAACACATTTTGGATTCGATCGACAATTCGCTCAAACGCCTGCAAATGGATTACGTGGATTTGTACCAGATCCACCGCTGGGACAGTAACACACCCATCGAAGAGACAATGGAAGCGTTGAATGATGTCGTCCGCGCAGGGAAGGTGCGTTACATCGGTGCGTCGTCTATGTTTGCGTGGCAGTTCATGAAGGCATTGCATGTGTCCGAGATGAACGGCTGGGCGAAGTTCGTGTCGATGCAGAATCACTACAA
This sequence comes from Chloroflexota bacterium, assembly GCA_016191895.1. GTDB lineage: Bacteria > Chloroflexota > Anaerolineae > Anaerolineales > Villigracilaceae > Villigracilis. The sequence goes on from JACPVD010000249.1 coordinate 4,234, forward strand.
CCTTGTATATCGCGAGGAAGAGCGCGAGATGATTCCCCTTTGCAAAGATCAGGGGATTGGCCTGATTCCGTGGAGCCCGATGGCGCGCGGATTCTTCGCGGGCAATCGCAAACGCGGCGGAGGCGGCGAGACACCCCGCGCGCAGGGCGATCCGTTTGCGAACGAATTGTATTTCCGCGAGAGCGATTTTGTCATTGCGGAGAAGGCGGCGGAGATCGCAAAGGGACACAACGCGACCGGGTCGCAGGTGGCATTGGCCTGGCTGCTGAACAAACCCCATATCACGGCACCCATTATCGGGTCCAGTAAGATCGAGCATCTGGATCAGGCGATTGCCGCGCTGGAGATCAAACTCGCGGAGGAGGAAATCCAGCAGTTGGAGTCATCCTATCAACCCCATCCCGTTTTGGGACATTCATAGATGCTCATTCGCCTGCTGTATTTTTGTTTTCGCATTTATTGTTTCATCTTCCGCCCGGTGCGCATGGGTGTGCGCGTGCTGATGATTCAAGACGGCAAAGTGTGGCTTGTGCGGCAAACGTATATGCCGGGCTGGTTTATGCCGGGCGGCGGGGTAAAGCGTAATGAAACGTTGGAACAGGCCGTCCGTCGCGAAGCCCGCGAAGAAACAGGCGCGGAACTGGGCGCGATCACATTGATGGGAGCATATACCAATTTCACGGAATGGAAGACCGACCACAATGCTGTCTTTCTCTGCGCGGACTTTCAGATGAAGGGCAAACCCGATGCGGAGATCGCGGAACTGCGGGCGTTTCCCTTAAGTGAATTACCCGATGACTTGTGGCCGGGGCATCACAGGCGGTTGCAGGAATATCAGGCTGGAGTAACAAATCCGCAGTTTGGGGAGTGGTGAACAAAGCGATTGTCCTCTCCATGCAGGAGAGGACAATTTGGCTCAGGGTGTGGTTGTCCCCGAAACATCAGCGCCGCAGGTTACGCCGCCATCCGGAGTCCAGGTATATGACCCGGTTACCGTGATGGTTGTTCCATCGAAGGTGATCGTGCCATCATAGGTTTCCACGCCGGGGCCGACATCGCCCATCGTGCTGAATGCACCAGTGGATGGATCATAACTCCCCGTAGTGGTGATGCCCGCATCTGTCTGGAGCACAGTCAGGCCGGTTCCATCGATGGTGAAGGTGTAGGAATAGCTTGCCGTTCCACCTCCACAGGTGCCGCCTGTAAAATCGAGGATGATGTCGAAGGGAGAGGGCACCGGGGAAGACGGCGTAAAGGTCGGTGTGGCTGCTAGTACTAGCAGGGCGGGTGTTATTGTCGGCGGGACGGGTGGCGTGGGTGTGCGAGTAGGAGGGCGTTTGAAGGGTGTTTTTGTCGGGGGAACAGACGTGGGTGTGCGGGTGGGTCCTGCCAGAATTGGGGGACCTCCAAGCAAGGGTGGGATGACAAATACACAAATTAGGCCGGCAAGTAAAATCCCGCCTGCAATCAAAATAACACGTATTCGCGGATTCATGTTCTTCTCCTTTGGCGAAAAAGACGGAACAGGTCGAATGACTTGGTATTACTATACAACAAACGAAAAGGGATTACAACCGTTTTTTGACGATCAGGTATACACACCGTCTCGAAGGTTGGAACGACTCGACAACCATTTTGTAGGAAACCTTCGGGAGTTTCGCGCAGATGAGTTTGGTAAAATAGCAACGAAATCTTTCACTGGAGACATTCGTGGCTGAAACCCTCAAGATCGTAATTCCAATGGCTGGCTGGGGCACGCGGATGCGTCCGCATACGTGGAGCAAGCCCAAGCCGCTGGTGAGCGTGGCCGGCAAGACCTCGCTTGAACACCTGCTGGATATGTTCGAAACATTGCCCGACCCCGAAAACACGGAGTATGTTTTCATCCTCGGCCCATATCTGGGCGAGTTGCAGATTCCCCCTTTTATTGAAGAACATTACCCAAATCTCAAGGCGCATTTTGTTGTGCAGCATGAGATGAAGGGGCAATCACACGCACTGTCGCTGGCGCGGGAGTATTTGCGCGGACCGATGATCGTCTGCTTTTCGGACACGTTGATGGAGACGGATTTCTCGTTCCTTGCAAACGAGACATCAGATGGTGTGGCGTGGGTGATGCCGGTGCCCGATCCGCGCAGGTTTGGGGTGGCGGAGTTGAATCCCGAAGGCTGGGTGACGCGCTTCATCGAAAAGCCGCAAAGTATCGACAATAACCTTGTGGTGGTTGGGTGTTATTACTTCAAGAGCGCGGAAACATTGCTGGCCGCGATCGACGAGCAAATGGAACGCGGCATCATGCTCAAAGGCGAATATTTTTTGACGGATACGATCACGCTGATGATCGAACATGAGGCAAAAGTCCGCGTGAATCAGATCAGCACCTGGCTGGATACGGGAACGATCGAGGCGACGCTGGATACGAATAAGACCCTGTTGGAAGGTTTGAAGGTTAAAAAGTTGGAAGGTTCCAACCTGCAAACCTTCCGACTTGCAAACGTGAATATTATCGAACCCTCGTTTATTCACCCGAGCGCGGAGATAAGCAATTCGACGATCGGGCCGCATGCTTCGATCGGGGAAAACTGTAAAATAGAGAACTGTCAGATCGCGGAGAGCATTCTCGAAGCGGATTGCGAGATCAAGGATGCGGCGCTGAGTCGCTCGTTGATTGGCAGGCGGGCCAAAGTCAAAGGAAGAGGCGATGGTCACGTCATGCAATTGAATATCGGCGATGCGAGTTCGGCGAGTCTGTAAATCATGCTTCAGTCAGATGTCGTTTGTTTGGCTCTTGCATCAGGATGCATGCGTTTCGCGAACTGCATCCTAAACAGAGAAAATCATGGACGCAGTGGAATGTCGTTCGGACACGGAATATCCGGAAAGACCGCTTTCGTTGATTTGGAAAGGCGCCCGTTATGAGATCGCGGAAATATTCGCGCGCTGGCGCGGCCCCGGCGAAAAAGGATTCCGTGTAAAAACGGTGGATGGTTTTGCATTTGAATTAACGTACCAGGAAATCTCAGACACCTGGCACGTTCAACCCATATAAGGAGGCTCGATGCAGGCAGTTAGTGAAGTTGGCAGTACGGTACGGTTGGCAAGGCGTGTGGCGGATTTGAAGCCCAGCGGCATTCGCAAGTTCTTCGATATCGTGGCGACGATGAAGGATGTCATTTCGCTGGGAATCGGCGAACCGGATTTCACCACGCCCAGACCCATTCTCGATGCGGGCATTCGTTCTCTGCAAAACGGCGAAACACATTACACATCCAATCACGGCAAGATCGAATTGCGCCAGGGCGTTGCGGAAAACCTTCAAAAACTATACAAAGTGAAATACGATCCCACAACAGAGATCGTGGCAACGGTGGGCGTTTCGGAAGCGCTATATCTGACGTTCACCGCGATCCTTGAACCCGGCGACGAGGTCATCATCCCAACGCCGTGTTTTGTTTCGTACCAGGCGGAGGTGATTCTGGCCGGCGGCGTGCCGGTGGAAATTCCCGCGCGGCTTGAAAATAACTTTACCGTCGACCCCGATGACATTCGCAAGGCGATCACGCCGCGCACGAAAGTGATCTTCATCGGCTATCCATCCAACCCGACCGGCGCCGTGGCTCCGCGCGAAGTGATGCTGGAGATTGCCAGAATCGCGGATCAACACGACCTGATTGTTGTCTCCGATGAAATTTACGATCGTCTCGTCTACGACTTTGATCACGTCTGCTTCCCCGCATTGGACGAAGGCTTGAAGCATCGCACGGTTTTGCTGGGCGGTTTTTCAAAAGACTACGCCATGACCGGCTGGCGCATCGGTTATGCCTGCGGCCCGCAGGATATCATCCAGGGCATGGTGCGCATTCACCAGTACACGATCATGTCCGCGCCGACGACCGCACAGGACGCGGCGATCGAAGCCTTGAAAACGGGCGAACCCTATGTAAAAGAAATGGTCGCAGAATATGACCGCCGTCGGCGTTTACTGGTAAGCGGATTGAACCGCCTCGGTCTCTCGACCTTCGAGCCGCGCGGCGCGTTCTACACCTTCCCCAATATCAAAGCCTCCGGCATGGACGATGAGACCTTCGCCGAAGCATTGCTCCGCGAAGAAGGCGTGGCCGTTGTGCCGGGTAATGCCTTCGGACCCGGCGGTGATGGCTTCGTCCGCGCTTGTTATGCGACGGCGTATGAAAAGATAGAAGAAGCGCTGGTGAGAATGGAAAGGTTCATGAGTCGACATGGGTAGGTTCAGTGAGTAGTAAACAGTGACCAAGAAGATGGGACGGCGGAGGGAGGGGCGCCGTCTTGTTTTTGTTTAAACAAAACCGTTACTTTATCCCTCGTGAAAGTGACTCAACGAGGAAATCCATTCAATTTTGTTGTAAAATCAACCCGTGCGTACTGTTGAGTTTCGCCGCCTATTGGATTATGACAATGCCTTGCGCGTGATGTTCGAATCCGACCATGGGCAGATTCATCGATTTGTTATTCAATTGGAATGTATCTTCGTTGAAGACGGCGAGTGGATACCAGTGGTTCGGTATGATACGGCGCACGGGTACGCTCATCGTGACGTGATGCATCCTTATAAAAGAGAAGAAAAGACAAAAATGCCGGTACAGGATTACAACGAAGCATTCAACATGGCAATGGAAGATGTGGTCAGGAAGCGATATGAATATCGCAGGAGGTACGAAGAATGGCTAAAATAAATAATGAAGTCGTCGAGCGCAATGTACGTTTGACGGGCGAGATTATTCGATATATCCTGAACAATCCGGGGATGATGGAAGCGATGCCGGAAAAATTTGAGCTGGTGCTTTTACCGGAGGACGATCCCGAAGTCCGCGAATTGAATCTCGATTTGCTGGATAAATACGGTAGTGAAGGCAAACCCATCGTATTTGCGCGGGTTAATACTCATACAGAAAAATGGAAGCCTAGTATTTTTGTCCCGGTGGCGGCGTAGCGAAAATAACGAAGGAACTGCAATAACCTCAACAAACATCCGAAGTCAAAAGGCTTCGGATGTTTCATATTACGTGGTGTAAAATAACCTCCATGCCAAACGCAACCATCCCATCCCCGCTGGTGACCGTCCAATGGCTGGCGGACAACTTCAACGCAGAAAACCTTGTCATTTTGGATGCGAGCATGACGCCGATCACATCCGCGGGATATGAGGCCTTCGAGTCTCGAACGTTCATCAAGGGCGCGAGGCGATTCGACTTCGATAACGACATCCGCGAAAAGAACACGTCACTGCCGCACATGATGCCGACTGCGGAATACTTCACCGGGGAAATGCAAAAACTCGGAATCAACAACGACAGCGCGATTGTGGCCTATGACCATGTGGGCGTGTATTCCAGTCCGCGCGTGTGGTGGATGTTTCGCGCCATGGGGCATGACCAGGTTGCCGTGCTCGATGGCGGCCTGCCGGCGTGGATAAAAGCCGGTCTCCCCTGCGGAGATGTTGCAGAAAAAATTGCGTCAACTCGTGGAAATTTTGTTGCGCGGCCTCAAACTGGATTCTTCTCCAATTCAAACGACGTGCTCACGGCGATATCCGATCCGCGATATGCAGTCATCGATGCCCGTTCGGATGGACGATTCAAAGGCGCAGAGCCCGAACCACGCCCCGGCCTGCGAAGCGGGCATATCCCAAACTCAATCAGCCTGCCGTTTGCAAATGTCGTTGCGGAAGGATTTATACTGCCAAAAACAAAACTCGAATCTATTTTTGCGAAACTGGTCAACAAGGAACAGAATTTGATCTTTAGTTGCGGTTCCGGCGTTACGTCATGTGTCGATGCGCTGGCAGCGGGACTGGCCGGTTACCCCAGCATCTCAGTCTATGACGGCTCATGGAGCGAGTGGGGACTGGAGTCATCGGGGTTGCCGGTTACGAAAGATTGAAACATCGGAGTCCGCAAGTTCTACTTGCACCGGAACGTCCCGAAGTAGAACTTCGGGACTCCATCTACCGAACTCAAAGGAGAGATTCATGGGCGATCAATTGACCATCACCAAAAGCACGGAAGGCGATGTGTGCGTGCTGCATCTTGCAGGGCGGCTGGATGCGCAGACCGAAGATGCATTGGTAAAAAACGCGCAGGATGAGCATGACACCGGCGCAACCCATTTGCTTCTTGACTTAAGCAAACTGGAAATGCTCACCAGCGCCGGCCTGCGGGCATTGCTCAACATGTACAAGCTCTTCACGCCGAAGGCCGAAGCAGACGCGTGGGAAAAAGAACATCCCGACGAGCCGTATAAATCCACCTACTTCAAACTCGCCGGCGCAAGCCCGGAGATCTATTACATCCTCAACATCGCCGGCTTCCTGCGCAACATTCCCGTCTTTGCGGATTTGCAGGAAGGATTGAAGTCATTCAAATAAAATGCGTCCACCGCGAAGAAACAAAGCAAACGAAGTTAATGAAAAAGCTTTCTTCGCGCTCTTCGCTCCCTCGCGGTGAAAATTACTCATGCAAACCATCCTCCTCGAAGGCGGCGCGGAATTTGGCGGGCGGATGTCCGAGCCGGATTTGCGCGGCATCGAACTGGCCGGCGGATTCGATGCGCCCATCTGCATCCTCCCCACGGCCGCCGCGCCGGATAACAATCATAAACGCGCTGGCGGTAACGGCGTTCGCTGGTTTCGGGGGCTTGGCGCGACGAACGTCTTCACTGCCAATGTAATCGACTCAGCCAGCGCAAACAACCCAATTCTCGCCGCATCCATTCGGACCTCGAGCCTGGTCTACATCCTCGGAGGCTTTCCCCGGCATCTGGCGGAGACTCTGGCAAACAGCGCGTGCTGGCAGGCCGCTCTTGAAGCGCATGAAAAAGGTGCGGTCATTGCCGGGAGCAGCGCCGGCGCGATGGTCTTGTGCGAACATTACTACGATCCCTACGAAAAGAAACTCCTGCGCGGCTTGAACTTGATTCCAAACGCGTGCGTCCTTCCGCATCACAATAATTTCGGAAAGTCATGGGCAACGCAACTGCTTTCCCTATTGCCCGCCGCAACTCTCATCGGCATAGACGAACAAACGGGTATGGTCAATGATGTGGATGGGATGTGGCGGGTTCATGGTCAGGGGGAGATTGCGCTTTATCGAAGCGAATCAGTCATCCGTTACGAAAGAGGCGAAGTGTTTTCATTCCAATAGAGGCATCGTCATGAAATCCACATTCCGCGCGTTACGCAACAAAAAGTTTTCGGCGTTATTATTTGGTCAAACCCTCTCGCGCATCGGCGATTTTCTTTTTCAGATCGCACTGGCATGGTGGGTGCTCGAAGAGACAGGCTCGGCCACGGCCATGGGCGCGGTCTTATTTTTCAGCACATTGCCGATGGTGGCCTTTGTGCTGGTCGGCGGCGTGGTGGTCGACAGGATGCCGCGCGGCGTGTTGCTCTTCACCTCAGATATGGCGCGTTGTTTCATCATGGTCATGGGAACGTGGCTTGCATTCACAGACCAACTCGTAATGTGGCAGATTTACGTCATCGCGATTTTGTTCGGCTTTGCCGACGCGTTCTTTCTTCCCGCTTATAACGCATTGATTCAACAAATTGTCCCAGAAGACGACCTGCCCAGCGCAAATTCGATCAACAGCCTGAGCATGCAATTCGGGCGCGTGGCCGGGCCGGCCATCGGCGGGCTGGTTGCGGGTTTCGGCGGAACGGCCATCGCATTTGGAATCAACGCTGTGTCGTTTTTCATCGGCGCGTTGACCGTGGCCGCACTGCTCAACATCCCCGCGCCACCCCGCGAACAGGCAAGCGAATTTTCATTCAGGGGCTTCAAGGATGATTTGCGTGACGGCTTTGGCACAATTTTCTCGTCGCCCATTTTATGGATCGCCATCATCGTTTTTGCGTTTACCAACATCACCCTCACCGGGCCGTACAACATTGCCATGCCGTTCCTCGTCCAGCAGGAATTGGGCGGCGACGAAAAAATGCTGGGTCTCATTTATTCCATTTTCCCCATTGGCTATGCAATCGCGAGCCTCGTGATGGGAAGTTTTCCAAAACTTCGCTATCGCGGAATCACCATGTATATTTGCAGTGCGATCGCCGGCATTGGCTTGGGTGTCTTCGGGTTGGGTCTGCCAATTCCCCTGTTGATCGTCGCCGCGCTTCTTAACGGCGCCGCGCTCGAGATCGACGGCCTGATCTGGACGAACATCATGCAGGAAAAAGTGCCGCCCGAAAAAATGGGGCGCGTCTCCAGCGTGGATTCGGTCGGGTCGTTTGTTTTGCTTCCGATCGGATTCGCGTTCACCGGCTGGCTAATCGACGCCGTCGGCGTGTCGGCGGTCTTTATCGCGGCGGGTGTTGTCACAGCGGTCGTTTCCCTTTTGCCGTTGCTACACCCCATGATTCGCAAATTAGATTAAGAACACATTTCCTAACCAAACTATCATCTATTCATAAGGAAGTTTTTCTACAATGGGAACATCTTTTCTGCATGAGACGCTTCCTTATTGGTGTTTTATTCCTGCTGACTTCCTGTACATCGCCTGAGACTCCCACGTCGCCGCTTCGCGCATCCTTACCGGACCTTGGGCCTGCTCCCGAACTGACGAATGAATCCTGGCTGAATGTGGATGCGCCCCTGCGCCTCGCGAATCTGCGCGGCAAGGTCGTCGCCATCGACATGTGGACGTTTGGCTGAATTAACTGCAAACATGTGATTCCTTCGTTGAAGGAATGGGACAAGAAATACCGCGATCAGGGGCTTGTGGTCATCGGCAATCATTACCCCGAATTTTCATTCGAAGAAGACCTGGCCAACCTGCAAAACGCCGTCGCGGAATACGGCATCGAATACGCCGTTGCGCAGGATAACGACGGCGCGACCTGGCGGGCGTATAAAAATCACTACTGGCCCACGCTCTATCTCATCGATAAAAACGGACATATCCGCTACATCCACATCGGCGAAGGGAAATACGACGAGACCGAAGCCGCCATTCAAAGTTTGCTGGCGGAAGAATATCCGTAACACGTAATACGGGTCTCGATACGCTCGCGTCAAACGCCCGCTACTCGACCCACGCAACACCCATGCCCCATTAACATGATAAGGAGAGAGCCATGACCCACTTATACAAATCCGTTCCAATTCGTTCGTATGAAATCACCCCGAGGGATGCGTACCTTTCGCGGCGCGATTTCATGAAGGCCGCCACCATCGCCGGCGGCGCGGCGTTACTGGCCGCGTGCGCCCCCGCGCCCACAGCGGAGGAAAACCCGCAGAACGCTGAATCAGGCCCAACGTCCAGCGCGACCGATGAGTTGGGGGACCCGGTCAACTCCTATGAAGACATCACAAACTATAACAACTACTACGAGTTCACGGTCAACAAACAACAGGTGGCGGATATGGCGCAGGGATTCACCGTCAGCCCGTGGACGGTGGAAGTGGGCGGGTTGGTCAACAATCCCAAAACATTCGGCATCGAAGACCTGTTGAAACTCTTCCCGCAGGAGGAACGTATTTATCGGTTACGCTGTGTGGAGGCGTGGAGCATGGTCATCCCGTGGGAAGGATTCGCGCTGGCGAGTTTGCTCGAAATGGTCGAGCCGACATCGGATGCGAAGTACGTGCGTTTTGAAACCGTTCATCGCCCTGAAGAAATGCCCGGGCAAAAGAGTCCGTTCTATCCCTGGCCGTATCAGGAGGGACTGCGTCTTGATGAAGCCATGAATGAATTGGCGTTTCTCGCCACTGGTTTGTACGGCGAGCCGAATGTGCCGCAAAACGGCGCGCCGATTCGATTGGTGGTACCATGGAAATATGGATTCAAATCGATCAAGTCGATCGTGAAGATCGAATTGGTTTCCGAAATGCCCGCCACCTTATGGAACGATATCGCGTCGAATGAATATGGCTTTTATGCAAACGTGAATCCCGCTGTCGATCATCCGCGCTGGTCACAGGCCTCCGAGCGACGCATCGGTGAACTCAGCCGCCGCGCTACACTGCCGTTCAACGGCTACGGCGAGCAGGTGGCCGCGCTTTACGATGGCATGGATTTGAGCGTGGATTATTAGTTTTCACCCGGAGTGCGTCGCACCAGACTTAACAGTGCGAATCCGGTCGAGCAGATTCTCCTGTTTAACGGATGGATCCAATCTGCCCGGTGCGACGCACCCTCTGGCCAAATAATGAAAAAATTTCCCTACACTCCCCTGCAAATCGCCGTTCATCTTTATGCCTGGTCGGGCATCGCATTTTTGCTTTTCGATTTCTTCACCGGCAACCTTTCGCCCAATCCCATTCAAGACCTCGAACAGCGCACCGGCCGGCACGCTATCACCCTGCTTGTGTTGTCGCTGTTATGCACGCCGATCAACACAGTCTTTAAATGGAGCGAGCCTCTCAAACGCCGCCGCGCATTGGGTTTGTACACGTTTCTCTATGCCACCATTCATGTCATCATCTTCGCCGATCTCGATTATGGTTTCGCGTGGAGTCTGTTGATCGACGAATTCATTCAAAAGCCGCGTCTCATCGTCGGGTTGATTGCGTTCACGTTGTTGATTCCGCTCGCCATCACATCCTTCGACATCTGGAAAAAACGTCTCGGCAAAAACTGGAAGCGCCTGCATCAGGCCATTTACCTGATCGCGCCGCTTGTCTTTCTTCATTACATCTGGAGCAAGAAAGGCGACGTGCTTTCCCTGCAAGGCGAAGTGCTCAAGCCTTTGATTTATGGACTCATCATCGGGATTTTTCTCATCGTTCGGATTCCCCCAATTCGCAAAG
>JACPVD010000250.1 GCA_016191895.1 Chloroflexota bacterium
GATGCCGCTGATGACGTTCTTCATCTGCACGGCGCCGGATTCCTGCGAAGCGCCGATCCAAATGAAGAAGGCGATGAATAGCAGGCTTGCATTGCCAAACAGACCCACCAGCCCAAATAGTAACGCCAAGCCCTGACCGATGCTCGCCGCGATCTGTGTGGCGCGCACATAGTCAATGCGCATGGCGAGCAAGGCTCGCAGCACACGTCCACCGTCCATGGGGAAGGCGGGGATGAGGTTGAACAACACCAGTGAGATGTTGACGACCATCACGCGCTCAAGAAAACTTCCAGATGCCACCCCAAGTTCGGTCAGCGGCACCAGGTTCCCGGTCAGAAAAAGAGCCGCGAAGAGTCCTGCCGCGATTACAACATTCACAGCAGGTCCCATCAACGCCACCCACAACTCCTCGATCGGTTTCTCGGGCATACGTTCCAAACGCGCCACGCCGCCGATCGGGTAGAGGGTGATGTCGCGCGTTTTGATTCCATATTTGCGGGCGGTGAGCGCGTGCCCATACTCATGCAGGAGCACGCACACAAAGAGGACGAGGATAAAGCCGATGCCGCTCAACACCTCGAGCCAGTTATTATTTTCCAGCCAGTGACTGTATCCAACCCACCCGATCAATAATAAAAAGGTGGCGTGGATGTAAACGTCGATACCTGCAAATGTTCCAAATTTCCATTGCCATTTCATAGTTCAATACTCCTTGGTATGAACGGCATTGTACAAGGAATTTATTAGAAAAATGTTATAAATATTCTCTCAAGAACTATCAAGATGAAGAACCCCGCCTCACACCCCGCTCTGGCTTGCTCTGCCCCTCAAAGCCAAGCCAACGCCGATAAAAAAATCGCCCATCATCTTTGATGAGCGATTTCCCATTCACTATTCACCATTCACTACTTTTTTTACTTCACCATTCCCATCGCCTTGCCCGCTTGATAAATAACTTCCATGGCGTGTTCGATATCCGAGGGATCGTGCGCGGCGGTGACGGTGGCTCTCAGGCGCGACATGCCCTCCTGCACGGCAGGGGAGACGACCGGCAGGACGAAGACATCCTGTTCCTGGCAGCGTTTGGTCAGTTCGAAGGCTTTTTCGTCGGTTCCGCATAACACAGGCACGATGGCGGTCTCGGTCAGCAGGGTGTCGAAGCCCATGCTTTTTAACCCGCCGATGAATTGCTTTGTGTTGGCATTCAGGCGGTCGATGCGTTCCGGTTCGTCGAGGATGACCTTGAAGGCTTCGTTTGCGGCGGCGGCTTGAGCCGGGGGGATGGCTGCCGAGAAAATGTAGGCGCGGCTGCCGTGACGCAGGAAGTCGATCAGTTCCTTTTTACCAGCCACATATCCGCCCACCGAAGGAATGGTCTTGCTGAGCGTGCCCATTTTGATGTCGATCGCATCGGTCATGCCGAAATGCTCCTCGATGCCGCGCCCGGTCTTGCCAAGCACGCCGATGGAATGGGCTTCGTCGATCATGAGCCAGGCGTTATATTTTTTGCTGAGTTCCACGATCCTGGGCAGGTCGATGATGTCGCCGTCCATGCTGAAGACCGAGTCCGCGATGACCAGTTTGGAAACTTCGGCAGGCGCGTTCTTGAGCAGTCCTTCGAGGTGAGCCATGTCGTTATGCTTGAAGCGGCGGAATTCCGCGCCGGACATCAAGCAGCCATCCACAATGGAGGCGTGGTTGATCTTGTCCGAATAAACGTAGTCGCCGCGCCCCATCAATGAGGAAATGGTCGTCAGGTTGGTGACATACCCCGAGGAGAAGGTGACGGCGGATTCGGTATGCTTGAAATTGGAGATGGTTTCTTCGAGTTCGTTGTGCAGGGTCAGCGTGCCAGCCAGTGAGCGGACGCCGTTGGTGCCGGTGCCGAATTTGTCCACGGCGCGTTTGGCGGCTTCGTTGATGCGCGGGTGACCGATCAAGCCCAGGTAGGAGTAGGAGGCGTACATTCCCATGATCCGCCCCCTGACGCGCACTTTGGCGTCGGGGAGCATCTCCTCCACCGCCTGGTTGTAGAAGTAATGCCCGTGTTCCTTTACTTCGCCCACCCGTTGTTTGAGCGCGGCAATGCGGCGGGTGCTGTTGTTGTCTACACTATGAAAATCCATGAAAGAGCCTCCAAAAGGGATTGCGCAAGTTTAGCCGAGGGGGTGGGGATTGTCCAGTGAGTCATTCGACCCACTCAAACAGGTATTTGATGTCATGTTCGACCTGGAATTTTTGGAGAAATTCCAGGTATTCGTCCTTGAAGGTTTGCCGGGCGTGATGCTGCTCCTGGTCTGAATGTAGTGATAGACCGCTTCGATCTGGGAATGACCGTACGAAAACGCCCCGTATCCTTCCTGCCAGTTGAACCTGCCCCCGATCCAGGCATGATCGTTGATGAAATTGGAGGAGTTGTTTTTGACATCTCGCGCAAGATCGGATATTGCCATTGCGGGCTTGAGTCCGATGAACACATGGACATGGTCCTCCACGCCATTCACAATGATCGGCTTTTGTCCCTTGTTTTTGATGATGCCGGCCATGTATTTGAATACTTCCTGCCGCCATTCCTTCTGAAGCAGGTTTTGCCTCCCTTGAACGGCGAAGACGATTTGAATGTATATCTGGGAATATGTGCCTGCCATGTTTTGCCTCCTCGAAATATATCATCCCTTCGGGATTTGGATTATCAATCCGTTCGAGTCTATAATCCTGCCACCCCTTCGAGGTTCGATGTCGTCATTGTTTGACGTCGTTCCGCCGCGATAAGGTTATCGCCCTTCGAGGTTTGTTTTCATCACCATTTCATGACACCCAATCCCGAAGGGATGAAATGATTCTAGGCTTGATGTTTCAGAAATCCCAACCCTGAAGGGGTGTTATGTCAATTATCCCGCCAGCCGTTTCAATTCCGCTTCGTCAACGATCTTCACGCCGAGCGATTTTGCCTTCTCAAATTTCGAGCCGGGGTTTTCGCCGAGGACGAGGTAACTGGTCTTCTTGCTCACGCTGTCGGTCACCTTGCCGCCGTTATTCTCAATAAATTCCTTCGCATCGTCGCGCGAGAAATTCGGCAGCGTGCCCGTCACCACAAAAGTCAAACCGCTGAACGCGCCTGTCTGTGTTTTGCCTTCCGCCCTCTGCATTTGCGGATCAACCCCCGCTGCCTTCAACTTCTTCAACAATTTCTGATTCGCCGGGCGCGCAAACCAATCCACGATGGATTCGGCGATGTTGGGTCCCACGCCTTCGATCTGCTGGAGTTCATCAACCGTCGTCTTCGATAAAGTGGATAGATTGCCATACGTCCGCGCCAGGTCGCCCGCCATGACTTCGCCCACGCCGTGGATTCCCAGCGCGACGATCAAGCGGTTCAAACTCTGACCCTTAGCCTGCTCGATGGACCCAAGCAGATTCTCCGCCTTTTTCTCTGCAAAACCCTCCAACTCCAAAAGTTGATCCTTTTTCAGCGTGAACAAATCCGCCACATCCTTGACCAATCCCGCTTCGATCAACTGCTCCACTATTTTTATTCCCAGCCCCACAATATCCATCGCGCCGCGCGAGACGAAATGCTCCACGTTGCGGACCAACTGCGCCGGGCAGGCGGCGTTGACGCAGTACCACGCCACCTCGCCTTCGATGTGTTCCACTTCCGTGTTACATGCCGGGCATTTTGTGGGCGGTTTGTATTTCTTCTCCTTGCCGGAACGCGCATCCACGACGGGACCGATGACGTAGGGAATCACTTCACCGGCACGTTTGACCAGCACCCGGTCGCCGATGCGGATGTCCTTCTCCTCGATGTAGTCGAAATTATGCAGTGTCGCATTGCGGACGATCACTCCGCCGATCTCCACGGCTTCGAGAGAGGCGCGCGGAGTTAACACGCCGGTGCGAC
>JACPVD010000251.1 GCA_016191895.1 Chloroflexota bacterium
ACTCGTGGATGTGTTTCTTGCGATGGTTGAAACAGAGAAGTGATATACACGGAGTCCAGCGCCTCCCGACGCCGGACTCCAAAGTCTGGAGACTTTGGAGTCCGTTTATCCTGATCAATTTGACACTCCCTCCCACATCGGGTATGCTTGCGCACGTCCGGGCAGGCCCGGCGCGGCGAAACCTTTCGAACCCCGCCAGGATCGAAAGATAGCAACGGTAAGGAAGAGTCTTCGGGTGCCGCCGCAAGCCTGCCCGGGCATTTTTGTTTACATCGTACCCATATGGGTATAATCTCCTCCATGTCCTCATTAAACTGGATAAAGATATTCACCGCCCTCACGCTTGGCATTGTGCTTGGGCTCCTTTACGGCTGGGTCATCAGCCCGGTCGAATACACCGACGCGCCACCAAATATATTACGTGAAGATTACCGCGCCGACTACGTCCTGATGGTTGCCGAAGCCCATCAACATGAACTCGACTCTGAAACCAGCGCGCGCCGCCTCGCCATTTTAGGAAGTGCCCCCCCCGCGCAGATCGTCGCCGCCACATTGGAGTACGCCACAAAAAACAACTTCACGCAAAACGAAATCATCCCCCTGCAAAATTTACTCACCGCCATGCAGACGTACCAGCCGCAGACGATCGACGTCCCATGAGACTCTTCTTCCGCAACGGACTCCTGCAAATCGTCCTCGCGCTTCTTGCGGGACTTGGAATTGGCCTGGCGTACTCGTGGCTGATCTCCCCTGTAGAATACGTGGATGCAAACCCATCCCTCCTGCGCGCCGACTTCAAAGATCAATATCGAATCGTCATCGCCGCATCCTACGCGTCGACTCATGACCTCGCCCGCGCACGCGCCCGACTCGAACTCCTGAGCGACTCCGATCCTGTCGGCGATCTCTCCGCACAGGCGCAACGCATGCTTGCCGCGGGCGAATCGCAGGAGCATGTGAATTTGCTTGTCCAACTCGCCAAAGACTTGCAACAAGGCATGGTCAGCGCCCCGGCGACAATCACCCCGTTCACACCGGTAGTCAACACCCCGGCTCTTCAAACGCCCATTGTCGCAGAACCGACTCAAACCCTTGCGCCGGAAACCATGCCTCAGCCGACATTATCCTTCGAGCAGACTCCACTACCCACCCAGCCGCTTCTCCTACCCACGCCGCGACCCACATCCACGCCCATCACTGCGCCCGACGATCCATTCACCCTTGTCGGTCAAGACACAATCTGCGATCCCGGCCTGCAACCCGGCCTTTTGCAAATCATCCTCATGGATTCGCGCCGGCGGCAAATTCCCGGCATCGAGATCATCGTCAGTTGGGATAAAGGCGAGAGTCGCTTTTTTACCGGATTCAAGCCCGAGATCGGAAACGGATACGCGGATTTCGTCATGCAGGCCGATGTCATATACAGCGTTCGAGTCGTCGAGGGCGGTTCGTTCATCCCGGATATTTCCGTGCCTTCATGCGCAGACCCAAACGGCGTTGATTATGCGGGCGGATATTTGCTGACTTTCCAACAGCCGTAACCGGCCTGCAACCAATCCCGGTTTCATTCGTTATACCTTGCAGACAAAAATAAGCAGGGCGTACGCCCAAACAAGGAGAAACGAATGCACGCATCATTTCAAAATCAAAAACCGGGATTGGTCACAACCATCGCCGCGATCACCCTCGCCAGCGGAATCGTCAATTTATTTTGGGGATTCATCGCATCTGCCACCGCGCTCGGAACAATCGTCGGATTTATCTGCCTGCCCATCACCATCCTGCCGACGATTCTCGGCGTTTTCGAGATCGTCCATGCGGCTAAACTGTTGAGCGCGCAACCCCAGCCTGTCCAGCCTTCGCAATCCATTGCCGTATTTGAAATTCTTACCGCTTTAATGGGTAACGCCTTCTCGATGGTTGTGGGCATTCTCGTCCTCGTCTTCTACAACGACCAAAGCGTGAAGGATTACTTTGCGAGAATCAATGGGATGCAGGTTCCCGCCGCGGCGCCCATCCCCGCATCCCCATCCCTGCCCGAGCCGCCCGCCACCGAGCCTGTCGAAGTGACGGATGTGGAAGAGCCTGCCAAATCCAAACGCGTCCGCAAGGCGGCCGGTGAATAATTGGTGATCTTCAACACTTGACTATCCACCCTGTCAATTTTAGAATTCAAGCACAATTCAACGATTGACAGGGAAGAGACTTATCTTGTGGTGGCCTCGATACGCAAAGAACGCTACTCGACCACCACAAGATGGGCGCCGAAGGTGCAAATCTGGCAACAGGCGAAGCCAGGTGAATCTCTCAGGCAAAAGGACCCTGCACTCGCATCACTCTGGAAAATTCTGCGAAGAATACCGACGGTGTAAATTTAGACGAATAGATAGATGAATAGAGAATAGTAGGTTGCAAACTAATCTCTAATCTTCAGTATCTAATCACTAAATGAATCTCTCAGGTTCCATTACAGAGGACGCGCAATTCTATAATTGCACGTCCTTTTTTGATTCGCCAATTCCATACCGCGGCATTCATGCCGCAATTCAAACGGCGGGATAAATCTCGCCGTACTTAAAGGAGATAAAACAATGAACGCACCTGCCAATCTCAAGTACACCAAGTCTGATGAATGGTTCGACCCATCCAGCGGCGCGGCGGGAATTACCGACTACGCCCAGAACCAGCTTTCCGACATCGTCTTCGTTGAACTGCTCGTGGATGAAGGCGAAGAAGTGACTGTCGGCAAACCCATTGCATCCGTTGAATCGGTAAAAGCCTCGGCTGAAATTTATGCGCCCGCTGCCGGTAAAGTCACCGCCGTCAATAAGGGACTTTCCGATAAGCCCGAAACCCTCAACTCCGACCCGTTCGGCGAAGGCTGGATGATCAAGATCGAAGGCGGCTCGACCAGCGACGTGATGGACTCTGCCGCATACACTGCCTATTGTGACGAAAGAGCACATTAATTAGTTGGCAGCAGGCGGTTGGTGGCAGGTTGCCACCAACTATCAACCACCAACTGACAACTGCTTAGAGAGTTCCCATGACCTACATCCCCATCTCCCCCAACGAACGGGATGCGATGCTCAAGACCGTCGGCGTGAAATCGCTCGATGATCTTTTTGAGGCGATTCCCGCCGCGCACCGCTTCCCCGAACTCGACCTTCCCCCCGCGCTCACCGAAATGGAAGCCGCCGCACATCTTGCAGACATGGCATCCAGCAATGAGAACGTGCGCGAACATCTCATCTCCTTCCTCGGCGCAGGCGCATACAACCATTATGTCCCATCCGTTGTGGATCACATGCTGCGCCGCGGCGAATTCTACACAGCGTACACCCCCTACCAGCCTGAAATTTCACAGGGCACACTGCAAGCCATCTTCGAATATCAATCGTTGATGACCAATCTCACAGGTATGGAAGTTTCGAATGCATCCCATTATGACGGCGCAACCGCCACAGCCGAAGCCGTCAACCTTGCATACGCCCAGTATCGCGGCAAACGCAAGAAGATCGTCATGTCGCCCACCGTCCACCCGCAGTATCGCGAAGTGATTCGCACCTATTCGCAGGGCATGGGACTCGAAGAAGCGGGCGACGATCCCACGGTCGATCTTGAAGCGGGGCCTGAATTGTTGATGTCCCTTGTGGATGACAAGACCATGCTCGTCGTCGTGCAGTATCCCGATTTCTTCGG
>JACPVD010000252.1 GCA_016191895.1 Chloroflexota bacterium
AACTGAAGTTTGCGGTACGTACCGTGTTATGCGTTCTTGAGCAAAATTTGCAATTTCAATTTTCCAAGCGCGACGACATCCCCATGAACAAGGGCCTGCTCCGCGTTGGGGGCAAGCCGCTTTCCGTTGATGTACGTCCCGTTGGCCGAGCCGAGATCGAGAAAGAGGATGCGATCCCCGGCGCGTTTGATTACGGCATGCAAACGGGAAACGCCCGCCGCGTACGCCTGATACGGCGAAAGGTCGATATCGGGCATGATGGGCTGGCCTTCGCTGACGCGCCCGAGGGTAAACTCGCTTTTTGCGGAAAGCGGAAGCACCTGCCCGGTATCCAGCAAGTGCAGGCTTCCCCATGCGTCACTGCCATCGAATGATTGGTACATATCGTTATGCGCGTTTCCCTTTCGGGCATGCTCGAATTTATCAGTGGAAATTGTCTGGGTGATGAGA
Source organism: Chloroflexota bacterium (assembly GCA_016191895.1). GTDB lineage: Bacteria > Chloroflexota > Anaerolineae > Anaerolineales > Villigracilaceae > Villigracilis. Next base: position 451 of record JACPVD010000252.1, read on the forward strand.
CTGTCTCCCTCTCCCAACTGAGACCCGCACTCCGCGCAGAACATTGCGCCGTCCATGTTTTTGTTACTGCAATTCGGGCAAACGATCATGCTGCCTTCTCCTTCATGCCGCCCAAAAGAAGCGCGCGGGTATGGTATTTGATATCCTTGTTTCCGCCGGCGCTCCAGGCATGCATCTTTTCGAGATTTTCCGCTTCAAACAAGGCTGTTTTTGCAAGGGAATGTTCGCCTTTCGAAAGCAGGTGCGTGGCAAGATTATGCAAATGGCGCGCCGCCTGATCGAATTGATTCGCATCCGCCGCCGCGCGGGCGCGGTCTTGCAAACGGTAAAGGGTGAGACGCGAAAGCGCGGTCATGATCCGCGCCGGGGGCGGGTCGGGCGACGGGTTAACATGAACCTCCCGTTTGAGATTCAAGCGAATGGGAGGCGCTGGTACGGGGCTGGCCGCCATGGAAATTTTCAACGAACCGTTCAACAACGTCACGACATCGTCTGCGGAGGAAAGCGGTTCGACAACAAATTCAAATAATACATGTAAGGGAGTGTCCCGCAGGATCGGCCCAAGGCGCATGGGGGATTCCGTCGCAATGGGGCCGCCTTCCGGTTGCATGCGGAACGCGTAATTAATGCGGATGTGTTCCTGCTCTTTGAACTCGAGCAGGACGTCGTCGGCGTAGGTGGCGACGAGCGCGTTGAATTTATCCACGAGCAGGCGTTGGATATCCTTTGGATTCGAAATATACGCGGAGGAACCGCCCGTCTTGCCGGCCAGGGCGTCCAGAAAAATATCGTTCCACTCGTGGCCGATGCCCATGCCGCTGATACCGATGTTTTGCGCGGCGGCCTCTTCGGCAAGTTTCAGGCATTCCGCTTCGTCGCCGTAGGTATGGCCGTCGGTGAGCAGGATGATGTGGTTGATGCGGGAAGGGTCGCGGGTGCGCAGAACTTCCTGCATGCCGGCGTTCAACCCGTTGTAGATTTCGGTCGCGCCGGAGGGCTGCATCATTTGAATCTTCGCTTCCTGCTTCTTTCTGTCCGAATTCAACGAAGCAGGGATGACCACTTCGGCGTGGTCGCTAAAGGACACCACGCTAAACACGTCTTCGGGGCGCAAACTGCGCAGGAGCTGGATGGCCGTGCCTTTCACCATGTCCATCTTGTCGCCCTGCATCGAGGTGGAGCGATCCAGTACAAGGCAGATGTTCAAGGGAGGCGCGGGAATGCTTTCCTTCTCCGTGCGCGGACTGACCTCAAGCAGCATATAGACCAGTTGAGGCTCATCCAGTTTTATAAGGTTGGGGCGGCTGAAAAGGATTTCGTGTTTTACGACGGTATTTGCGTGGACTTCGGGGGGAAGCGTGGCATCGTACAGACTGCGGCGTTTCGGGTTGGAGAGGACCTCATACGCCTGTTGTATTTCGAGAAATAATTCGGTTTCGCCGGCGGCCACGTTCTTATCGGGATGCAAACGCTGGGCGGCGTCGAAGTAGGAGCGCTTGATTTCCTCCTGGGTTGCATCGCGAAAGATGCCCAAAATGGCGTAATAATCCGGCCGGCTTGCTGGCATAATCACCCAATCATTTGCGCGAGAACGACGGATATGTTATCGGGGCCGCCCGCAGCGTTGGCCGCTTCCACCATGTTCTGGCAGGCGCGGTGAAGGTTGGGCGCGTCGGCAATGGCGCGGTATATATCGTTTTCGCTGATTACGCCCCACAGGCCGTCGCTGCATATCATCAGGTAGCCAGTTTGTGGAAATGGGATGGTGAAAATATCCGGTTCGAGGGTTTCGCCCTGCCCCAAAGCGCGGATCAGCACATTGCGGTGCGGGAAGTTCATCGCTTCGTCCTTGCTCAGGTGTCCGAGTTCCTCCAGCCGCTTGACCAGCGAATGGTCGCGGGTGACCGGCTCGATTCTGGCATCGGGGTAAATGCAATAGGCGCGGCTGTCGCCCACGTGGGCGATCGTCACCTGTTGACCGAGCACCAGCGCGGCGGTGACCGTGGTGCCGCTGCCCGGCGCTTCACGCTGAACATATTGATGCGCCTCCATGATCGAGGCTTCCATCAGTTCCTGCAAAGATTCCTGGAGCGATTGCGTGGGCAGGCTGTAAAGATAGGAATGGAACTTTTTGGTGATATTGCCGCCCATGATGCGAATGGCGGCATTGCTTGCCACTTCTCCAAACTGATGCCCGCCCATGCCATCTGCAACGATGTACAACCCAAAGGGAATCCCGTCCGCGCCCCCGGAGATGGTCGATGTGATCGCAAGCAGGCTG
>JACPVD010000228.1 GCA_016191895.1 Chloroflexota bacterium
CAGCCTGAATATGACAACCCCAATCCGAATTAATGGATGCGCAGTCGCCCAAATCGGAATGGTACAATTCTCCGCATGTCATCCATCTCCCTTCCCGCAGAATTCACCCTGCATCGTAAAAATTCATATAACCGCGCATCGGCCAACCAGTGGATCGTCTCTCACGCGCGGCCCTACTGGTGGATCGTGGTGATGATCATCGTCGGCGCGATCGGCAACGCCGCGCTCGCCGCGTATGTGCCGGTGCTGACCGGCGACGCCTTCAACGCGATGATCAAGACTCCGCCGGACACTTCGGTGTTGTGGCCGCTCGCGCTGGTCATCGGCATTTCGCAGGTCATTCGCGGGGCATTGCAACTGGGACGAAACTTCGGCGCGGAGCTCATGGCGCAATACATGGAGCGCGATATCCGCGACGAGTTATATCTTTCCCTGCTCGGCAAAAGCATGACCTTCCATAATTTACAGCCCGTCGGCGATACGATGGCGCGCGCCACCAATGACGTGCGTGAAGTGAACTTCATGTTCAACCCCGGCGTGAATCTCGTCGTCGGGTCGTTCATGTTCATTGTGATGCTATTCTTCGCCGCGCCGCGCTATCATCCGTCCCTGCTGATCACACCGGTTATTTTTACGATCATCTATTTCATCGGGCTTGCGCGTTATCTCAAAACGCTTGCGCCGATCACCGACGAAGTCCGCGCGACATTTGGGGACATGAACATGCATCTTTCCGAATCGCTGGATGGCGTGGAGGTGATGAAAGGCGCGGCGCAGGAAGGCGCGGAAGTGGAGCGCTTCGTCTCGAACGCGCGAAAGGTACGCAATGCGTTTGTCCGTCAGGGCGATCTCGAAGGACGATATATTGCGATGCTGTTGCTGGGCATGGCCTATGCCGGCGGACTTGTCCACGCGCTTTTGCTTTTTCGCGCTGGCATGATCGACCTCGGCGCGGTGGTCGCGTATTTTGGCCTGCTGCGTTTGCTTGAGTTCCCAACCTTTACATCCACATGGGCCTATTCGCAAATTTCATCGGGACTCTCCAGCGCGCGCCGAATTTTGGAACTCATCAATCGTGAGACTCGCCTCGACCAGAACGCATCCGGCCTGACCTCGGGGATTCGCGGCGAAGTGGAGTTTCGCGGCGTCTCGTTTACTTACCCTCACCCTAGCCCTCTCCCAAAGGGAGAGGGGACTCCCTGCCCCTTCGGTGCGCTTCGCGGGGTTGGGGATGAGGGAGAGAAGGGCGGCGAACCCAGCATCGACAACGTTTCCTTCAAAGTAAAACAGGGACAAACCGGCGCCATCGTCGGGCAGACGGGAGCGGGGAAGACATCCCTCGCGAAACTGATCAACCGCACCTACGATGTGACTTCGGGTCAGGTCTTGATCGACGGCGTGGATGCGCGCGAATGGAATCTCGCCGCGCTTCGTTCGCAGATCTCCATCATCGAGCAGGATATCTTTTTATTCTCGCGCTCCCTCAGCGATAACATCGCCTTCGGCAAACCCGGCGCGACCAAAGATGAGATCATCGCCGCATCCATCGCATCACAGGCGCATGATTTTATTTTGGAATTCGACCAGACCTACGGGACGGTTGTCGGTGAGCGCGGCGTGACCCTCTCCGGCGGACAGCGCCAGCGCATTGCCCTTGCCCGCGCTTTTCTCACCGACCCGCGCATTCTCGTCCTCGACGACTCCACCTCCGCCATCGACTCGGCCACCGAAGACAAGATCCAACGCGCCATCGCCAACGCCGCGCGCGGACGCACCACCTTCATCATCACGCACCGCCTCTCGCAGATTCGCTGGGCGGATTTAATCATCGTCCTACGCAAGGGAAAGGTCGCCGCCATCGGCACGCATGATGAGTTAATGAAAACGTCCGATGCCTATTCAAGATTGTTCAAGGAATAAGACCATGAAAAAAATATTGCCCCTTTTCATTCTCACGATCCTGTTGATCAACCCTGTTGCCGCCTTCGCCAAGGGACCCTACTCTTTAATTACCGTCAGCGGACCGGGCATTGCGGGCGAAATAAACATGGAAGACCCGGCCCTGCTTGAGTTTTTTGCCTTTGCCAATTTCCTGAAACCCGTCGATGCTCCCGCCGACCCCGGCAAAGGATATGAAATCACGCGCTCCTGGGTGGACGCCTCCACGAAAGCCATCCAAAGTTTTGACCAGCTCCATTATTACCCCGATACAGGCTATGTCTACTATGACGGATTGCTCGGGGACGCGTACTCGGAATACGATGAAAAGTGGTATCTGGCGGATGTCAAAATAAAAACGGTTTTCCTTGACCAGATCGCCCTTGTAAATATCTCGCCCGAAGGGGACTTTGCCTACGTCACAGTGAAGGGACAGGGACTGGCAATGGAATTGACCCTTACCAATGAAGTCTTCGTCAAGGAATATTTTGCCTTTGCAAACTTCGACGAAAACAAAATCGACCCGCCCGCCGACTATGACAAAGACTTCGGCTTTGAGATCACCCGCTATCGCATTGTGGACGGCAAGGCAAAGGCCTTCGATAATCTCTACTATTATCCCGACCAGGGTTATATCTATTACGAAGCGGCGCAAGTGGAATTGCCGTATCTCGAGCAATGGTATACCGCCAACCCGCAGATCGAAGCGCCCTTCCGCGCCGCCCTTGCCGAACGCGCAAAAATCAGTTGGATACCGACAGTTCTCTTCCTTGTGTTTGTGGTGGTCTTCATCTATTTCTACTTCCGCGCAAGGCCGAAACAAGGTGCCCCGCGCTAATCCAACATCGTCCTGAGCGACACTTGCCCTGGCACTGCCCGCCAGGACAAGTGTCGACTTTGCTTGGTCTCGATACGAGCGAGAAGAACGCTCGCTCTACTCGACCAGCACTCCGCTCAGCGCGAGGATAACTTTAATGACAACAGCAATCAGTGTAAAAAACATCGGCAAGCAATATAAGATCGGCGCGGCGGAGACGAAGTTCCGCTACAACA
>JACPVD010000246.1 GCA_016191895.1 Chloroflexota bacterium
CATCCACATCGCCATCTTCGCTTCCCATCGTAAACTCTCCGTCCGGGACATACACCAAAACCATGCCATCCTTGGTGGACACCGTGATACCTAATGTAGGCGTGGAGGATGGAGGCACAGACGTAAAGGTAGCAGTGGGAGGAACTTTTGTCTTCGGCAGCGTGAGGGAAGGTTGCAAAGTCACCGAAGGTTCAATCGTCGGCGTTTCTGTACCGGAGGTAGGATTATTAGCAATAGCATCTTTACCGGAGATGGCCAGCAACAAGGCAACGATGACCATTCCGCCAATGGCAAGGCGGCGGGAATTGGAAGAGATCAGGTTGCCGACCTTGCTTGCAAATTCCTGTTGATTCTTTCTTCGTGCATCGCGTTCCGCTTTTTGTTTTGCTTCGCGTTCCTGTCGTTCAAGTTCTTTCTTCTGCGCGGCTTCGCGGTCGGCTTTTTCTTTGGCGTCATGTTCCGCTTTTTCACGGGCAAGATTTTCAGCGGCAATCTTGCGGGCGGATTCTTCTACTTCCCGTTTGGTTTGTTCCTCGCGTTGACTTCGTTCCTGTTCCACCGCTTCCAAACGCATTTTCTGGTCATGGCGCACTTTCAAGGCTTCGAGCAGATCCGAGTACGAGTTCTCCTTGTCCGCGCCGAAGTAATCCACCCAATGCAATGTCCGCAATTTGCGGGGGACGTTGCAATCGTCGAGCCTCAAGGGGATGAGGAAGATGGTCTCCTCGGGTTTTTCCATGGCGATATCGTAGGCGTAGCGGATTTCCCTCTGAACAAATCCCTCTTTGCTGACAGACTGACTCGAAAGGCAGACGACGACCACATCGGAATCGTCCACGGCTTTTTCGATCACCAGTTCCCAATCCTGCCCGGGGAGAATTTTGGCCTTATCCAGCCACGGATCGATCCAGCCTTCCTTTTTGAGCGCGTTATACAACTCCCGCACAATGGGCTTGTCTTGTGAAGCATGGCAGAGGAAAACGCGGAGGGGTCGCGGCATGAGGTCAATATCCCAATGCGCCGATTATATGACAGGTGAAGTAAGTTGGCGAGGATGTTACGTACTGGCACTTCGACTTCGCTCAGCGCGAAGGTCTTCGTCCTGAGCGAAGTCGAAGGCCATTGTGTAAAGGTGAGTTAATACGGAGGCGCCACACCCAGCACACAGCGAATCCCCGCGACGTTGAACGGATTCGAGGGAATGTCATAACCGCGATACGTGGAACGAACCATGGTATCGGAAGAATCCCACGCGCCGCCCCGCTGAACTTTTGATCTCCCCGCGTGAATCGGATTCGGCCCCAACGGGTTCATCTCAAGCGAGCGGCTGTAATAATCGCTTCGATTATATGCCAGCAAACGAAAGTTGACGAGGAGTGTATAATTTCCGCTTCTCAATCAAAGGAAAATATATGCTCAACCTCGAATCCATTGCAAGAAAAATTACCGGTATTCTCTTTGCCCAGCAATCGCTCGCTTCTGCCGGGTTCATCGCCGCGGCCACGCTCAACTCCATCGTCGGCAAGGAACTCAGCGGACATTCCGACTGGGCCGGCGTGCCCACCGCCGTGTACCTTCTAGCCGGCGCGTTTGCCGCTTTCATGTGGGGATACGTCTACGACGCGATCGGGCGGCGCAAAGGACTCAGCGCCGGACTAACCGCCGGCGTGATCGGCTCCGGCGTTGCATTTTACGCAATCGCCATTCACTCGTTTACGATCTTTCTCGGCGGCATGATACTGATGGGCATTGCAAACGCCGCCGTCCAACTCGGCCGTTTCGCTGCCGCGGAGGTGAATCCGCCCGAACATCGCGGACGCGCCATCTCAAATGTAGTCATCGGCGGCACGGTCGGGTCCGTCGTCGGGCCGTTTGTTGCGGGGCCGGCCGGCAGTTTCATCCGTTCATGGGGCATCGACGAACTTGCCGGCGCATACCTCGTCAGCCTCGCCTTGTTCGCAATCGCGGCGGTCGTCGTATTCATCGGCCTGCGCCCCGACCCGCGCGAAGTCGCCAAACAAGTCGCCGAAAAATATCCCGATACTATTGTCCGCTCGCGGGTGGTGCGCAACATGCGCCAGATTTTCAGCCAGCCCGCCGCGCTGGTCGCGCTCATCAGCATGGTGCTTGGGCAAATGGTGATGGTGCTGGTGATGGTCATCACTTCATTGCATATGCGCGGACACCACCACGAACTGCCCGACATCTCGCTTGTCATTTCATCGCACACGTTCGGTATGTACGCATTCTCGATCATCTCCGGCCGCCTCGCCGACCGCTGGGGGCGCGGCCCGGTCATCATCGCCGGCTCATCCACGCTGGTCATTGCCTGCATCGCCGCAACCATTTCCCCGGATGTCCTCCCGCTTGGGGTTGCGTTGTTTTTACTCGGCCTCGGCTGGAACTTTTGTTTTGTCGGCGGTTCCACCCTGCTTGCCGATCAACTGTCGCCGGATGAACGCGCGCGCACGCAGGGCTTCAACGATTTGCTCGTCGGTCTCGCATCCGCCGTTGGAAGTTTAAGCAGTGGATTCATCTTCGCCGCGCTTGGATACAACACCATGGCCTGGATCAGCGCCGTATTCGCGCTCATCCCCCTTGCCCTCGCCTCTTTCTGGGCCTGGAAACGGGCGCGAAAAACCCGGGCCGTTTCCCAGCCCCAGCCGAAAATTTGACATCCCCATTTCAAAATTGTAGAATTTAAGCGCAGAGGACTCACGGCATGTTGTGCGTATATAGACTTGATCCTACATGCTGATTTATTAGCCCGCCTTGCGCATTGCCCTCACTCTATCCGTTTCGTGCCGCTTCGCAGGGTGAGGGTGACTAGAAAAAGTTTACAGGAGATATGTCAGGATGAAACTATACCTGCTATTTGCTGTGATCGACTTGATAATCCTGCTGATGTATCCTATCGCCTATGTCGTTCATCACATACGCAAACAGATGAGACCAAAGCATTAGCAAGTTGTCGAAATAACAGTAAAATTGAGTCACTGCCCGTCGCGTCCATTTCCGCGGCAAAACACGGGCAGGGATCGACGCTTTGCCCGGCAAGTTCCATATCCTATCTGTAGGAGTCTCCCATGCCTTCATTGAACGACATCCTGGCAGTGATCCTCGGCGGTGGCCGCGGCGCGCGTTTATTTCCGCTGACCCAGCTTCGCTCCAAACCGGCCGTCCCGATTGCAGGCAAGTATCGCCTGATCGATATACCGATCAGCAACTGCATCAATTCGGGAATTTACCGCATCGCCGTGCTGACCCAATTCAACTCGGTCTCCCTGCATCGTCACATCACCAACACCTACGATTTCGACGCCTTTCACCCCGGCTGGGTGCAAATCTGGGCCGCCGAGCAAACCATCGAAACTGCAGACTGGTATCAGGGCACGGCCGACGCAGTGCGAAAGCAAACTCTCGAGATTCAATCCAGCGGGGCGAAGAACGTGCTCATCCTGGCTGGTGACCATCTCTACCGCATGGACTATCGCGAAATGGCCGAATACCACTGGGAAAACGAAGCCGACATCACCGTTGCCGTCCAGCCTGTGCCAAGAGCGGAGGCTTCGCGCCTGGGAATCTTAAAGCGCGAATCGAACGGGCAAATTTCCTCTTTTGCGGAAAAACCAAAGGATGTGGAAACGCAAAATAAATTCATCAGCCGTGACGACGAAGAACGCCCTTTCCTCGGCTCAATGGGCATTTACATGTTCAAAACCCGCGTACTGATGGAACTGCTTGCAGACTTCCCCAGTTTTCACGATTTTGGCGGCGACATTATTCCGCAGGCGATAAAAACTCATGCTGTTTATGGCTTCGATTTCGACGGTTACTGGCAGGACATTGGAACGATCCGTTCTTTTTACGAAACCAACCTCGCCCTCACCACGCCGCAGGCCAAATTCAATTTTTACGACCCTAAACTCCCCATCTATACCGACAGGCGTTTCCTTCCCGCATCCATCATCGAAGACAGCAAACTGCGCGATGTGATGGTGGCGGAGGGAAGCCGTATCATGAAATCCGACATCGTTCACTCGATCATCGGCATCCGCAGCCAGATCTCCGCCGGGTGTTTCATCAAGGATACCATTATGATGGGCTCGGATTACTACGAACGCGGCATCGACAGCGTCCCCATCGGCATCGGCGAAAACTCGCATATCGAAGGCGCAATCCTCGACAAGAATGTGCGCATCGGAAGCAACGTGATCATTCGCCCGTTTCCGCGCAATACAGACATGGGCAATGAAAAATGGCATGTCCGCGATGGAATCGTGGTGATTCCAAAAGATGCGGAAATCGCAGCCGGCACAGTCATTGCGCCGGATTGATTCAGGGTTGTGGTAATAGTTTTATAGCCCCATTGCGCCGGTGTTCAACATTAAAATTATGCTATACTCGCCTTGAATATGAAGTCATCGCGCGAATACTGGCCGGGCTGGGCCGAAACCCTGCGCCGCTATCAACTTCATGAACTTGCCGCCTCGATCCTTGAAGCAGGCAGTCCGCTTGCCTTGGTTGGAGCGCAGGCGCTTTATTTCAGCCGCGGATTGATCGAAAACGATCAATTAACAGCCCTGGCTGCAACTCTTGAAGAGGACGCGGAAACCCGCGCCTTTGCCTCCTTTCTGGTGGAAGAACAAACCCTGCCATGATTACAACCGAAATCATCGAGTTGGTCGTTATTTTTTTCAGCGCGATTCTATTGCTGGGGATTGCAGCATGGAAGCGCAAGTCCCCCGCAAAACTGCGCGATATTCCCGCGCTTACCCAGTTGTATCGATCTTTGGGATTAAGCATCGAAGAGGGTACACGCCTGCATGTTTCCCTGGGGCATGGCGGGCTTCTTGATGCGCGCGGCGGATCGGCATTGGCCGGGCTGGCCGCCCTTCGTTACATTGCCGAGCGCACTTCCGTCAGCGACAAACCATCCGTTGCATCCGCAGGCGACCCGGTAATCGGCCTGCTTACGCAGGATACGTTACAAGCCGGCTATGAAGCCGCGGGCGCGGGGGAATTGTATATTCCCACCACCGGCCGCGTGGCGGGGCTAAACCCTTTTGGGTTTGCCGCCGGCTCGATGAATATTCTGCAGAACGAAAGCATATCCACCCATGTCATGATCGGCCACTTCGGCCCGGAAGCCGCCCTGCTCACCGAAACCGCCGATCGCGAAAATATACATATCATTGGCGCCACGGACGATCTGGCCGGCCAGGCCGTGCTTTTTGCAAATACCCAACATGCGTTGATCGGCGAGGAGTTATTTGCGGCGGGCGCGTACATGGGCGCGGGCCCGACCCATGAGGCAAGCCTGACTGTACAGGACATTTTGCGCTGGCTTGTCATTCTTGCTTTATTGGGCGGCGCGGCTCTCAATTTTTTGGGGGTGTTCTAATGATAATGCGGGTGACCACGGCTTTTATCGCAATTGCCGCCGGCATTTTGATTCTGGGCGGCTATTTCTTCCCCGCGTTTCAAGCGGTGCAAATACTTTTATTAAACTGGGCGATCATTCTCGCCGGTGTTGCCACGCTGGTCGGATTCTTCAACTTGATTTTGGTGCATACCGATAAGATCCGCCGTAACGAGCAGGGAAGCATCTACAGCGCGCTTCTTGTCATCAGCCTCGTAATTACCTTCCTGCTTGGGTTAATCCTTCGCCCCGACCATGCTGTCATGAAGGCGCTCGTGGATGGAATCATTATCCCTGCCGAAGCGGCGTTGATGGCGCTTCTCGCTGTCTCCCTGCTATATGCGGCAATTCGCCTCCTGCGCCGGCGCGTGGATGTAATGAGCGTTCTCTTTTTGGCAACCGCGATACTGCTTATCCTGGGTTCGATAACCCTGCCCAACGCGAATGATATTCCGCTGGTTGGAATTTTTTCGCGCTGGGTCACACA
>JACPVD010000247.1 GCA_016191895.1 Chloroflexota bacterium
AAAAAATGTTCGGTCTACCCATAGCGATCGTAGTTTTTGGCGGAATCCTATTTCTTATTCTGCTCTCGGGAATTCGGTTCATTCCCAATAACCGCATCGGCATCATCGAAAAGCGATTCACCTTCAAAGGCTCGGTCAAATCCGGCCTGATCGCGCTCAATGGCGAGGCGGGCTACCAGCCGCGGATCCTGCGCGGCGGCCTGCATTACCTGATGCCCATTCAGTATGTTGTCCATACCATGCCTTTGGTGACCATTTCACAGGGCAAGGTCGGTTACGTTTTTGCGCGCGACGGCAAGCAACTAGACCCCGCCCAGGTGCTGGCCTCTAATGCCGCCGTGACCGACTTTCAGGATGTGGAAAGCTTTCTGAAAAATGGTGGACAGCGCGGCCCACAGCGTCGAATCCTGCGCGAAGGTACGTACGCGTTTAACCTTGTGCAGTTCATCGTCATTACCGAGGAACGCATCTACACCCTGCCGCTTAGCAAGGAGGAAGGCGAGACCATTCGCGGTATGGCGCAAGTGATCGCGGAACGCGGCGGTTTCCGCCCGGTGGTAATCAAGGATACAGACGATTCGATCGGCGTGGTCACGGTGCATGATGGTCCATCGCTTGCGCAGGGCGAGATTATCGCGCCGGTTGTCGGCGACGACCCCGATCAGGCTGACACTTATCACAACAAATTCCAGGACGCCGATAACTTCCTTCGTGCAGGTGGTCAGCGCGGACGCCAGTTGCAGGTGTTGGTCGAAGGCACGTACTACGTCAACCGCCTGTTTGGAACCGTGGAGATGATTCCCAAGACCGTGATCGAAGTCGGTAATGTGGGCGTGGTCGTTTCCTACACTGGCGAAACGGGCGACGACCTTTCGGGCAAGGAATATCGTCATGGCGAGTTGGTCAACAAGGGGTATCGCGGCGTGTGGAGCGAACCGCTCTTGCCGGGCAAGTATGCGTTCAACACGTATGCGGGCAAGGTAATCTCCGTCCCGACGACCAACATCATCCTCAAGTGGATCCGCACCGAGACAGGCGCGCACCGCTACGATGAAAACCTGACCGAAGTCTCGCTCATCACAAAGGATGCCTTTGAGCCGTCCCTGCCGCTTTCGGTGGTCGTCCACATCGACTATCAAAAGGCCCCGCTCGTCATCCAACGTTTTGGCGACATCAAGAAATTGGTGGAACAAACCCTCGACCCGATGGTCTCGGCCTATTTCAAGAACGTCGGTCAGATGCGCACGTTGATCCAGTTGCTTCAAGACCGCAGCGCCATTCAACAACAAGCCAGCTCGGAGATGCGTGAAAAGTTTGCGCACTACAACCTTGCATTGGAAGAGGTGTTGATCGGAACACCGTCCTCGCCTGAGAATGACACCCAGATCGAAACGATCCTGATGCAGTTACGTTCGCGTCAGGTTGCGGAAGAGCAAGTGGAAACCTACAACCAGCAGGAGAAAGCTGCGGTCAAGGAGCGTGAACTCCGCGAGGCGCAATCCCGCGCACAGATGCAGACCAAGTTGACCGAAGCTGAGTTGAACATCAACATCCAAACCGATCAGGGTAAAGCCGAGTATCAACGCTCGCTCCAACAAGCCCAGCAGATTCGCGCCCTTGCCGAAGCCGAAGCGGAAAAGATCGCCCGTATCGGTATTGCTCAAGCGCTTGCCACCGAGGAACAAGTCCGCGCATATGGCGGTCCGCAGTTTCAGGTGACGCAACAAGTGCTCAATCGCTTCGCCGAAGCCATCCAGCAATCCGGTGTGGATGTGGTGCCGCGTGTCGTTGTCAGTGGGGGAGGCAATGCCGAAGGCGGTAACAGTTCCACTTCCAGCAGTATCATGGAAGGCCTGCTGACCATGCTTCTCTCGGAGCGTTTCGGTGCCATGGCAAATGAAAACCAAACACCGCGCTCCACCGAAGCAGATGCCCTGCGTGAACAAATCCGCAAGGATATGGAAAAGAAGAAGTAAAGACAGTTTTGGATAAATAAAGTGACAGTCACCTTGAAGGTGACTGTCACTTTTAGTCTTTACATCTTTGCCAGCAGTTCCTTTTTCTTTGCTTTGAATTCTTCATCGGTCAGGATGCCTTGTTTGCGTAATTCATCCAGCCCCGCAATTTGGGCTGGGATGCTTTCTGTACGTTTCGTGTGTGACCCTTCATAGCCAAGTTTTTCCTTGGCATTCAACATCGCCGTCTTGAATTTGATCGGGGTGCCGATGCGCTTGAATAGGTTAACTCCCATTTCGCTGGCGGTCAGAATTCAGAATCTCGATATCCCCATAATCGAACAACCTGCCGAAGAAGGTCTGGGTCATCTTCACATCGTTGACCTTTTCCAGCGAAGAATCAACCACATCCTTGTTGATGATGCCGGATATCTGTATCACACGGCGGTTGGTGACAATATACTGGTGGTTGACCCATGCCAGAATATCGCGCGCCATGATGGCAAGCGGCACCAGAGCAAGCAGAAAGCCAAATGCCGCCACAGGGTTGGCAACGGTCAGGGCGGATATGGCCACGATCACGATCAGGGTTACGACGATTTCCGCAATGATCGAGCTGAAGAGCACAAATCCATGCTGGCGTGTGATGAGCAGAACGCGTTCGTTTTCTCCCAACATGTTCTGGATATAATCCGTTGACATAATCTTCTCCTGTTCTTAACTGGAAGGCCGCGGCGCTGAATATTGTCAGGATTATACTGTAAGCAATTGCGGTTAACATTGTCCGCGTTTGGTTTTGGTGGAGAAAAAATGAAAAACGATTCGCGTGGTTTTCGTTACTGGCTCAGCCTCGAAAGCGTATTGGGATTTTTTGATACTTAACTCAAGTTGCTACCTTTACATAGATTCCCGCGAATTCCCGTCCGAAACCCTCACCCTGCCCTCTCCCAACGGGAGAGGGCAGGGTGAGGGAGGGCGAACCAAACATGGTGGCAACTTGGATTACTTACTTTGGGGAATGACCCATCAACATCGGATATTACCGCGCGTCCCACAAGGCGCTTGCCACAGCAATGGTAATGATGATGGATGCAAACCCCAGCCCGCCGCCGAAGATCGATGAAGCCAGCACAGAAACAAAAACGGCCAGAATATTGTTCCAGTTGAATTTTGAAATGAATACTTTTGCCAGCGCCCAGGCAAGAATGGCGGAGAGGATTGCCCCAATACCCAGACAGGTGAATCCGGCTGCGAGCGCCGGGCCTCCTTCACGGCTGCTAAAACCGTTGAGCAGAATGATCTGCATAAAAGCCAGGAAAACGCCGATCAGAACGACCAGAACAAGGGTAATGAGGGAAGATATGATGGACGGAATCTTTGTGGACATATTTGAATCTCCTGAGGTGAGTTCGCCTTACGGCCCCCACTTCAACTCCATCCCAAAAGGCACAAGCGGGATCATGCTCTTTTGTCCGTCGGTGTAATATAACTCCAGCCGGCCGCCCTGATAGATCTCCGGCACATCGGCATTCGCCACGATGACGAAACTTGCATCCGGCGCCCAAAGCGCTTCGTTCATCCTCTCGAAAGTTTCGGGGCGCAGGACAGTCTGCCCGGTCGCTCCATCCGGGCCAGCACGGGTGAGCAGTAATGAGACCCTGCTTAACGGCTCTGTGCCGCCCGGCATGGTGTAGTGGAAGAAATACAATTGACCATCCGGCGCGAGGAACGGTTCATCGGCGAAATGAATCGGGTCGGTATCAAAATCTCCCCGTAGCAGGGCGGTGACCTCCCCCGTTGCCGCATCCACCCGCCAGAGACCGGCGCTGAACATGCCAAACGTTGGGTTGGCCGAGTAAAATGCCGAGCCATCGGGCGTCCATTCGGTTTCGCCGCAACAAATCGCGCTTCCTTCGCCGCCGGTCAGGCGAATCAACGCCCCGCCGTTGACGTAATATACAGCCGAGGATGCGCCTTCGTAATAACCCAGCGTGACGATGAGTTTGCTTCCATCGGGCGAGTATTTATCGGGGAAGATCATTTCGCGCGGAACAAAAAAACCATTGCCGGCATCGTCGATTTCATCCTTTAGTACCAGGTTGGATTGTCCACCCACAATTGAATAGAAATTCAATCCCTTGTGCCCAAAGGCGATCGTTTGCCCATTCGGCGACCACACCGGTGAACGCACCTGATTTATGAACGGGTTGTTCACATCCACCTGCCCGCCGTCGAAGATCATACTGCGGTTGCTTCCATCCGCGTTGACGGTGTACAACTTGTTGTCGGAAACATAGACCACGCTTCCATCGATGGGGGAAACATCGTAACTTTCCGCCGCGGCGGGTTCAAACGTGAGTTGTGTGATCGTCTTGCCGTCTTTTTCAAGGCGATACACTTGCGCGAGTCCCGCGCCGTCGTTGCCGATAAAGTACATCGAATGCGGCAGCAGGCCAACGGTCGAAGGGGGAGGCGTGACGCCCGCTTCTGTTGGGGCGGGAGCGGTCAACGCGTCGAATGTCGCGGCGACGACGGTTTCGACATTGGGCGGGGAGGCGGGCGTCGATCCGCTTAATGGGCTGGCGCATGCCAGCACGGCAAGAGTCAGCGCTACGATTGCGGCAAAAAAACTCCGTTTCATTTTATATCTGTTCGAAATGCTGCACCGGCACAACAAACAATGTGGCGCATTTTTCATCGCCCTTCGGCGGAAGCGATTTGCGCGCAACGTCGATCGCGGCATCCACCTGCCCATCTTCCACGCCGAGCAGCATGGTCACCACGCCGCTGCGCAAAAAACCGCCGGTGGATGCAACGCGCGTGACGCGGAAATTTTCAGCGGTAAACGCCTGCGTAAGCGCGTCGGCGTCGTGATCTTTTACGATGATGATGATCATTTTCATGATGGCTTCTCCTGAATTAGTTCGCGCTCCCGAAAAAGAATCGGGGCAACACTTGCACCGTGGTGTGAACGTAGTCGAAGTGCAATCTCAATGCCCTTCGACTACGCTCAGGACGGATTAAATCTGCTCGAATCGTTCAATGGGTAAAGCGAACACTGTTGCGCCGCCAACTGTGACCGGCACTGGCGCGGGCATCGGCATGGGCGAGCCTTCGAGCGGCAGGGTCATGTATTCAGTGCGCTGACGGCAGGCATTTTGCAACGCTTCAAGCGCTTGTTTTTCCTTTTCGATGGGCAGGCCAATTAACAATGTTGCATTACGGCGCCCGAGAAACCCGCCCGCGCTCGAAAGATACGTCAGCGACGCGCCAACTCCCTGCAGGGCCCTGGTCGCAGATTCAAGGTCTTGATCTTGAACAACTGCCATCAATAATAAATGGATTGGATTTTCCATCTTCGATTCTCCTTCGGCGGGATAAACGCTTCCATCCGGACTGGAAGCTGGTTCTGCTTCAGATGTTATCAGACTTTCGCAGACGATTCAACCGTACAAACGAATTACAACCAGCGGTAAACGAGGGAGTATAAAAGGCTTGCAATGACGCATGTAACGACCATGACTGGCATGCCGCGTTTCAGCCATAATGAAGACGTAATGGGCGTGCGCGTTTTTTCCGAAAGCGTTGCAACGATAATGTTCGCGCTGGAGCCAATGATCGTACCTGTGCCGCCAAAGCCCGCGCCGAATGCCAGCGCCCACCAAAGAGGGTCGATATCCATGCCTGCTTCGCCAAGCCCCTTGATGACGGGAATTAACGCGATGGTAATCGGGACATTATCCACCACCGCCGAAAGCGCCGCGACAATCCAAATCATCAGCACTCCAAACCAGATCGGGTGAATCCCCGACGCGTTTTTGAACAGGTCCACGATGATTTCCAGCGCGCCCGAATGTTCCAGCCCGCCGACCATGATGAAGAGCGAGCCGAAGAAGAGCAGCACGCTCCATTCGACTTTTTTCAG
>JACPVD010000248.1 GCA_016191895.1 Chloroflexota bacterium
ACCGACGAATTCCCCGCCTTCTACTCCCGCGAAAGCGGACTCAACGTCAGCACCCGGCTGGATTCTCCAAAAGAGATCGCCGAGTTTGCCAAAGCGCATTGGAGCCTCGGTCTGCGCAGCGCCATCCTCGTGACAAACCCGGTTCCAGAAACTGATTCCATCCCCGCGTCCGAGATGGAACCGTTTATTTCCAAAGCGTCGAATGAAGCGCAGGAGAAGGGAATCCACGGGCAGGCGTTGACTCCGTTTTTATTGAGTCGCATCAGCGAATTGACCAAGGGCAGGTCGCTCAAAGCCAACCTTGCTTTATTGCTGAACAATGCCCGCCTCGCCGGTGAGATCGCGAAGGAAATGGTTGTAAGGAATAAGGAGTGGGCGATTTAGGGGTCGGGAATGGGGATAGTAAATTGGGAATTGAGTTGCCCCGCGTGGTAAATGATCGCGGGGGCTTTTTATTCACTCACACCCGCCAACTTCTCGTCGATCGCTTTTAACACCGCGTCCACACTTTCAAAGGTGACCGGTCCGCCCATTTGCACGCCCAGCGCCGACACGTAAACGCCGTGCTGTTGAAGGATGAAGCAGTTCGTCAGCATTACATGCTCGATCTCGCGCGTTACGCATTTGTATGCGAACGGGTCGGCAGGTGTGGCGGGGGCAAAGGTCGCTTCGGCGGGAGTCTGCCATTCAGGCACGAACATATAATCGCTGTATTCTTCAAAGCCCGCCTTTGCCGCCGTTTCATCGGTATATACGATCAACTGCTGTTCCAGCGCCGGGTCGGTGGGATCGTTGCCATAGGCAAACGCCACGTTGTACAACTCCCCGCCCCAATCCGTTGCGGTGGACTGCTTGAAAATGATCCACTCCCGCGGAATATCCGCCTCCCCCACCATCAACGCGCGCATCTCCGGCGGCACGCTGGCGGAACAGCCCGTCAGTAATATGCCCAGCAACATAAACAAAATAATTTTTGTAACTGCCCAGCCTGTCATTTCGACGAGCGCCAGCGAGGAGAAATCTTGCGTAACATCGAGAAAGATTTCTCGTGGCGCCTCGCGCCACTCGAAATGACGAGTCAAAAATGCAAACAAGGCTGAGTAGTTACTAATTTTTAAATTTTTCATTTCTTCACTCATCACTTACCACTCGTTTCTCGTAACTCACCCCTCATTACTGCCTTTCAATAAATCCAGCACCAAATTTTCCGGCACCTGCACCGCCACCAACTCGCCTTTCACTGTGATCACACCATTCACTTGAATCCATTCTTCGACCACCACTTTGCGCCCCTTCACCTCCTTCACCCGCGCGCGGACTTCGAGAATCGGTCCCATGGGCGTGGGCTTGAGATAATCCACATGCAATGAAGCAGTGAGATAACGAAGCGGAGGTTCTGTATCCATCGGACGGTTCTCGGCGCGATAGCCCGCCGCCGCCGCCGTCCCCGTGCCGTGACAGTCAATCAGCGAAGCCAGCAAGCCGCCATAGACGTAGCCGGGGATGGCAGTGTGATACGGTTTGGGTTGGAAGCGGCAGACGGATTCGTCCGCGTCCCAGTAACTTTTGATCTGATGACCGAGGTCGTTGAGTCTTCCGCATCCGTAACAGTGCGAGAGGTGGTCGGGGTAGAAATCTTGAAAAGCAGGGATGGTCATGGAGGTTCCTTTGAATGAGGGAATGAGTAACTGATGTTACGCGGAGAGTGAGAAATACGCGATACGTAATTCGTAAACTACATATCGCGTATCAAGGCGTCGAAGTCGGCGATGTAGTGATGGTCAAATCCGGCGTGCCGGTAGCTGCCGGCGTCAGGTTGTCTAACACCGTAAAACGCCCGACAACCTTCCATTCATAGCCCATAAAAATTTGAACTTCATACTGCCCCGCCAGCCAGCCGCCGATGGGAGTGGAACATTCCGTAAAGCCGCCGATGCCGCCGGTTCCCCACTCATCGCGCCAGGGTTCGGTCTCGTAACAGACCAGTTCCCCGCTGCGATACCAGAGCGAAGTCCACTGCACGCCGGGGACGGTGTTGTTGTAGTCGAAGCCGCCGTACATGATTTGGATGGGAAGGTCGAACACGGTCTTCGGGTTGACGGGGTTGACTCCATCGAACTCGGTGGAAAACTGAATGGACGTAAAAACCGCATCGGG
>JACPVD010000223.1 GCA_016191895.1 Chloroflexota bacterium
CGGGATGCGGACTCCCGCCATCGAGCCGATCAGACCCGACCAGGGTCCTGCCGCATTGAGGACAGTGCGGGTCTCGACCCCGCCCAAACTTGTTTTTACGCTGCGAACCTCCCCGCCGCCGACGGTGATTCCAATTACCTCCGCGCCTGTAAGTGCCGTCACGCCCATCTTCTGCGCCGCGTTGACATACCCCATCACGACGCTGTTTGGGTCAACAGTTCCATCCTTCTGGTGAAACGTCCCAGCCAGCGCGTCATAGAACCGCATCAATGGCAATCGCCTGCGGATTTCATCTCCATCCAGCCATTCGGTTTGCACGCCGCATTTATGCTGTAATGCGACGTTGTATTTGAACTCCTCCACTTCCTTTTCGTTCGTTGCCACCAGCAGGTAGCCGCATTGACGGTAGTTGACCTCCTGCCCGATCTCTTCTTTGAATCGTTCGATCATCGGCAGGCTGTGAAGCGACAATGTGACGTTGATCTCGGTCGAGAATTGGTAGCGCACCCCGCCCGCGCAGCGTCCCGTTGCGCCGGTACCGAAATGGGATTCTTTTTCGAGGAGGACAATATTCTTCGCCCCGCGTTTTGCGAGGTGATAGGCGGCGCTGGCGCCCATCACGCCGCCGCCGATGATGAGGATGTCTGCTGTTTTGGGTAATCCGGTCATAATATGCTCATTTTACGTAACTACTCTGCCAATTCACTACCTCGCCTTGTCATTTCGAGTGGCGCGAGGCGCCACGAGAAACCTTCCTCAATATTGTGCTGGATTTCTCCTCGCTGGCGCTCGTCGAAATGACAGGCTGAGCAGTTACCATTTTACAAAAAAACCCGCTTTCGTGTGAAAACGGGTTTTTTATTGTTGTGTGTTCGCTTTATTCGATACCCAGGTAGGTTTTTTGAACCATTTCGTTCTTCTTCAATTTGGCGGCGTCATCGGTCAGGGCAATCGAGCCGGTTTGGAGCACATAACCGCGGTTGGCAATCGAGAGCGCCATGAGCGCGTTCTGCTCCACGAGCAGGATGGTGACACCCTGTTCGTTTAATTTTTTGATGATATCGAATATCAAATCCACCAGCACGGGAGCCAGACCCATGGAAGGCTCGTCCAGCATGAGGATGCGGGGATTGAGCATCAGTCCGCGTCCGATGGCGAGCATTTGCTGTTCGCCGCCGGAGAGAGTCCCGCCGTATTGGGAGATTCTTTCCTTGAGGCGCGGAAACATCTCGAAGACCAGTTGGAGCCGGTCTTTGATCGCCTTTTGGTCGTTGACGGTGAAGGCGCCCATTTCGAGGTTTTCCTGCACGGTCAGTTTTGGGAAGATGCCGCGTCCCTCCGGCACATGACCAATTCCCATCCTGACGATGTTGTGCGGTTCGGCATGGGTGATGTCCTTTCCGTCCAGCAGGACCTTGCCTTCGCGGGCGTGGATAATGCCGGAGATGGTTCGCAGGGAGGTGCTTTTTCCCGCGCCGTTGGAACCGATCAGGGTGACGATTTCGCCTTCGTTAACGTAAAGGGAGACGCCTTTCAGGGCATGGATGTGTCCGTAATAGGAATGGACATTGGTGAGTTCGAGTAGTTTTCCCATGACAGATGCTCCTATGCCTTTTGCTCGTGAGCCACGGCGGCGCCTCTGCCGAGGTAGGCTTCGATCACGCGCTGGTTCGAGCGAATCTCAGCCGGGGAGCCTTCGGCGATCTTTTCTCCGTAGTCCATCACGCTGATGTGCTCTGATATTCCCATGACCACGCGCATGTCATGTTCGATCATCAGAATGGTGATTCCCTTGTCGTCGCGGATGCGCCGGAAGAGTTTGATGGCATCCTCCGATTCGTTCGGGTTCATACCGGCGGTGGGTTCGTCCAGCAGAAGCAGGGTGGGGTTGGCCGCCAGGGCGCGGGCGATCTCGATGCGGCGCTGCCCGCCGTAGGGCAGGTTGCGGGCAAGTTCATTGCCGACATTCTTCAAGCCGACGTATTCCATCAGGTCTTTTGCGCGCTGCTCGGCGTCGTTTTCCTCTTGATTGAATTTTCTGGTGCGGAAGATCGTGTCGAGCCCGCCTTGTTTCAATTGGATGTGCATACCGACCAGAATATTCTCGATCACGGTCATGCTTCCAAAGAGGCGGATGTTCTGGAAGGTGCGGGCAATGCCGGTGGCGGCAACCTGGTCGGGACGCAGCCCGATCAGGGATTGTCCCTTGAAGGTGATCTGCCCCTCTTCCGGTTTGTAGATGCCGGTCAGGCTGTTGAAGAATGTGGTTTTTCCGGCTCCGTTTGGTCCGATGATGCTGACGATGCGTCCCTCGTCCACCGAGAAGGTCATTTTGTTGACGGCTACCAGACCACCAAAGCGTTTGACGACATTTGTAGTGTTGAGTAAGGTCATGATGTCAACCGCCTATTCTTTCTCTTCGACAAGTTCGCGCTTGCGCCGTTCTGCCGGGATCAAACCGGACGGACGGAAGATCATCATCAGGATCAGGATTAAACCAAATACCAGTTTCTGGTACTTCGCCGGGTCCAATTGATTGGAAAGGTCCTTCCAGGCAAAGTTGATGATCGGGATGACGGCGTCGCTCTGGCGAAGTTCGCTCAGGTACAGCGAGAAGTTTTGCAGGATTTGAATATTGAGCAGCACGACCGCCGCCGCGCCGAAGATGACTCCGGGGATGCTTCCCAAGCCGCCGAGGATGACCATGGTCAGCACGCCGATGGATTGGAGGAAGGAAAACGTCTCGGGGCTGACGAAGGTTCGATTCGCGGCGTAGAGCGCGCCCATGGCTCCGGCAAAGGAGGCTCCGGCGGCGAATGCGGCGAGTTTCATCTTGACCAGCGGAATGCCCATGGCGATGGCGGCGGTCTCGTCTTCGCGGATCGCCGTCCATGCGCGCCCGATGCGGGAATCTTCCAGGCGGGTGGCGACTAAAATCGCAATTGCGATGATGATCAGCGCCAGGAAGTAAAAGAAGACGTTGTAGAACTCGGCATCGGTGGGGACGTGCCCCACAAACGGCTCGAGAATATCGCGGAAGAATTGAAGGATCGACTCCGGGGGGAGGGGCGGGCGTTGAATGGGGGTGATGCCCTGCGGTCCGTTGGTCAGGTTGATCGGTTTGTCGAGGTTGAGCGCCAGCACGCGAATCACTTCGCCAAATCCGAGCGTAACGATGGCGAGGTAATCGCCTTTCAAACGCAGGACGGGCAAGCCGAGCAATATTCCTGTAATGGCTGCCAGCCCGACGCCGAGGAAGAGAAAGAGCCAGAACCACCTTGGGTCGAGGGCAAAGGGGGCATCGGCGGGAGCCGCGCCCGGAACGGAATAGAGGAGAGATAGTTGTTTCGAACCGAAGATCGCCCAGGAATAGGCGCCAACGGCGTAGAAGGCGACGTACCCGAGATCGAGCAGCCCCGCCATGCCGATCACGATATTCAAGCCCAGCGCCAGCGCGGCGAAGACCGCCATCTGGAAGATGACCTCCAAATAGAAAATGTTGCGGATGCCAAGCACCGGCAGGATGATAACGATCAACATCAAGCCGATGAAAACCTTTACCTTCATGTTCATTTTCATGAAATAAAGGATCAACGGGGTGGACATCAGGATAAGAAATGCCGCCAGCGATCTTGGGCTTTGATATACGCTAAATGTGCCAATCAACAGGAATGCCAGGGCGATCAGCACGGGCCAGAAACCCGTATTGGCTTTCTTGAAAAAATTGCCAAAGAGTGTGTTCATGGGATACCCTTTCTACGCCTTCTGACCGACGGTCTGTCCGAGCAGGCCGGAGGGGCGGAAGATCAGCACCAGGATGAGAATGGCAAAGGCAAAGATATCCTTGTACTCTGCGCCGAACGCGCCGTTGGTGAAAATTCCCAGGTAGGAGGCGGCGAAAGACTCGAGCAGCCCCAATACCAGACCGCCGAGCAGGGCGCCTGTCAGGTTGCCGATGCCGCCCAATACCGCCGACGTGAACGCTTTCAAACCGGGGAAAAAGCCGGAGAACGGGTCGAGTTTTGTCGCTTTGAGAGCAAACAAGACGCCCGCCGCCCCCCCCAGCGTGCCACCGACGAGAAAAGTGATCGAAATGATCTGGTTGACGTTGATCCCCATCAGGCTGGCGGAAGGACGGTCCTGCGCAACGGCGCGGATGGCTTTGCCAACCTTGGTGCCGTTCACCAGGTAATTAAGCCCCACCAGCATCAGAACAGCGACCCCGACCATGATGGCGGATTTGATCTGGATGCGAAGCGGGTCTTCCATGCCGGGGACTGCCAGTTTCCAGAATTCGTCAAAGGTGCCGAACTTGGGAAGAATGACGTTGAACTCGCCCGTTGTCAGGCTGAGGATCAGGCGCACGATATCCTGAAGGAAGAAGGACATGCCGATCGCAGAGATAAGGGGCACGAGTTTCGGCGCGCCGCGCAGGGGTTTGTAGGCGAGCCGTTCCACCACCACCGCCAGCGAACCGGAAACGACCATCGCCAGGATGATGGCAAGCGCGATGACCAGGTACTCGTTCATGGTCGCCAGCGTGCCGATATGTTCGAAATACGCCATCAACTGAATGCCGACGATGCCGCCGACCATGAAGATCTCGCTGTGTGAAAAATTAATGAATTCCAAAACACCGTACACCATGGTGTAACCCAGGGCGATGGTGGCATAGACAAAGCCGATAGTGACGCCGTTGATGACGACCTGCGGCAGGATCAGCATCGTCCTTTCGACCAGGTCGAAATCTGTCACATTGAACTTAAAGATAAAAGCGAGCAAAACGGTTACCAGCGACAGGACTACGCTCGCTCCGAGGGCGAAAATAAGAATCTGCCCGATTGGAAACAGAAGAAATTTGTAAACGGGATTTTCGGTGATACTCTTCATTATCATCAATCCTGTCTTGAAAATGAGCCTCTCTCCCCTTGCGGGGAGAGAGGCTTTTGTTGCAATCGGCGGGATTATTCGCCCTTGCCGGGGGAGGCCACTTCGAGAATTTCGACGATCTCGTTGGTGTTCCAGGTGTCCTTGGTCGCGCCGTTCACCTTGAGGATGAAGTACTGCGCGGTCGGGAGGTCACCGATGTCGTCGAAGGCGATGGCGCCGGTCAGACCTTCGATGCTGACCTGGCGAACCGCTTCCGCAACCTGCAAGCGGCTGGGGGTGCCGCCGGCGGCTTCAGCCGCAGCCTTGATCGCGGCAAGGCAGACAGCCATCGAGTCGTACGCCTGGGCGGCGAAGGGTTCCGGCGTAGCGCCGAACTTGGCTTCGTAGTCCGCGGCGAACTGGGCGGCGGCGGCGTAGGCGCTCGCCGGACCAGCAACGGTGGTGTAGTACATACCGCCGCCGGTGGTCAGAGCGTCGCCGGCAATGTCGGCGAGGTCAGAGGCATCCATACCGTCGGTACCCATGAAGGTGCCTTCGTAACCGGCATCGCGAGCCTGCTTGAAGAACACGCCAGCCTGGTTATAGATACCGGCAAAGAACACAACATCCGGCTGAGCCGCAACGAGCGGGGTCACGATCGCGTCGAAGTTGGCGGTTTCTTCGGTGCCTTCGAAGGCGACGATTTCCAAGCCATCTTCTTCAGCAGCGCCGCGGAAGAACTCGGCAACGCCCTGACCGTAGGCGGTCTTGTCGTGGATGATGTAGACGGATTTGGCGCCGAGGGTGGTGAAGGCGAACTCTTCAGCAGCTGGAGCCTGAACGTCATCGCGACCCACGACACGGTTCACTTCGAGGTAACCACGGGTGGTCACAACGGGGTTGGTGTTGGCGGGGGAGACGAAGGCGAGGTTGGCGGTGTGATATTCCTCGGAAGAGGGGATCATCACGCCGGAGTTCAAGTGACCGACACCGCAGAGGATCTCGGAATCAGCGACGATGTTCTTCGCATTCGCAACGCCGACGTCAGGGGTCGCCTGGTCATCGTACGGAGCGAGCTGGACATCGTAGCCCATCGCGGCGAGATCGCCGCCGAGCTGTTCGAGAGCCAGTTCAGCGCCCTGCTTGATGGCAACGCCGAGCAGAGACTGACCGCCGGAGAGCGGGGACTGGGTCGCAATCTTGATGGTACCCATCGAGGCAGCAGCTTCTTCGGTCGCGGCGGCTTCGGTCGCGGGAGCTTCGGTCGCGGCGGGTTCTTCCGCAGGGGCTTCGGTAGCCGGCGCGGCTCCGCCGCCACAGGCGGCGAGCGCCATGCTGGCAACAACCAGCAGGGACAGTAAAGCGAGTAAACGCTTGTTCATTATCTTACTCCTCCAAAACATAAACAAAATTTGATTCCCGCAAGCAACTGCGGGTGGCAGCAAACAGGCAGACCAGGCGCGGGTGGGTCGGCGTCACCTCCTTTCAAGGGATATATATACAAAGAAAGCCTAAAAAACCTATCCGGATTTTTTCGGCTTGCTTGGATGACCCTAAAGTGTGCCCGTCTTGAGAATGACCAATAATACGGCGGATTCTTCCTTCGGTCAAGCGGTTTTGTCCATACGGGAGCGCTCAAAGTTTGTTATTTGGACTGCAAAATCCCCTGATTTTGGACTTCGCCCTTACAACCTTTTAGCGCGCCCTGTCCATACTTTTATGGAATACTAGGCTGTCTGTCGGGAATTATTTTTCAGCCGGTTTATACAACAACTGCTCACGGATGCGCAAATCGGTGTTGCGGATTTTCATCGCCAGGTCAGCCGCAAGGTTGTACATCATACGATAACCAAGCTGCGGATACGTCTCGCATAACATGATGATCTTATCGCGCGGGATGACCAAAAGCCGCGTATCCTTCTGCGCCGCGCGGGCGGTTGCCGAACGCAGCCCCTCATCCACCAAAGCCACCTCGCCGAACGATTGCCCCCTGCGTAAACGGGCGACCACCGTGTCCGACTTCGTGAGCGAACCCGTCGAACCGCGGTTGATCAAAATATCCACCTCGCCCTGCGCGATCACATACAATTCCTTTGAACCGCTGTTCTCCTGAAATATCACCTGGTTCATTTCGAACGATTCTTCCCGGCATAAATTCGCCACCAACTCCAACTGGGTCGGCGTGAATTGATAGAAGATATCGCTTTGTTTCAGAAAGTTGACGAGGCTGCTCATGGGCGTGAGTTTAGCATAATCATGGATGAAGTGCAACGCTTCGTGTGCAAGCAAAGGTTGTCAATGTGGACTGCAAAAACTTGCCCTGAGCCTGTCGAAGGGTCTCCCGATTTTGCTCGAAAGTCGGGAGATGCCGCCACGGCGTCACTCTGCACCGCTTTCGACTCCGTGCCTGACATGTTTTGCTTGCACACAACGCTTCGCGCTACGGGTAGGACTGGTTCAACCAGTCGAGCGGATCCACCTGGATGCCCTTTACCCACAACTCCCAATGCAAATGCGCCCCAGTGACGCGCCCCGTCCCGCCCACCAATCCGATCACATCGCCCTTACTCACCGCCTGACCAACCTGCACCTGAATTTCAGACT
This sequence comes from Chloroflexota bacterium, assembly GCA_016191895.1. GTDB lineage: Bacteria > Chloroflexota > Anaerolineae > Anaerolineales > Villigracilaceae > Villigracilis. Next base: position 7,474 of record JACPVD010000223.1, read on the forward strand.
GGTGCCAGAAACCGCTGTAGACGCCCCAACCGTGATCGATCACCGTCGCGTTGCCGCGCACCGTCCAGGGGCCGGCGAAAACCACCGTCCCTGAGGCGGGAGCCGTGATGGGCAGTCCGTCACCGCCGCCAAAATCCAACCCGGTGTGAAATCCTTGAACGGTAAAATTCATTTCTTGAGATACATATGTGCGGCGAGTTCCATAGCGGGAAGTAAAATAAGTAGACTCCGCATACGCAATGGCAGGTGAAATAAATTGCCCAACCCAGTACTTTGTAGGAGTGGGTTGTGAAGTAATTGTGATTGCTTCTAGTAATTTCAATTCTGGCTCTGTGATAGTTGGGTCAATAAATGATTGTGGTTGTGGAATGACTTCACCGCTAGGGTAGTTACCAGACACCACCAAGACTAACTGCTCATACGACTGTTTGCTTCCATCCGGGAGGGTCGCATCCAAACGTAACGGATAAACTCCCGGGTCGAGCAGGGCATGGACTCCCTGCAGGGCGGTTTGGACCCCGTCTTGATCCGGGAAGAAATGAAGCGGGCGGTCCACAAGCCCGCCGCCCAATGTAACGCCCGGCTGTGTCATGACTTTGATGACCCCCGTCCCGCCTTGTTTGATCGGAAGGTCGCGTATTTCCGCGCTGATGAACGCGGACGGCAATCCGCTCGCGTTATTCCCCGTGTCTTCGCCGGTGACGTAAAGTGTATCTCCGGGCAGCCCCGCCCAGGAGCCCGCCATTTGATTGATGCTGGAGAGAGTCCAGATGTCCGTGTTATTTTTTACAGCCAACTCCAACAAGGATTCGCCAACGGCGGGGGATACCCTTTTGCTGTATTGCGCCTGGTCCTGGATCGGCACGATCATGTTCGCGCCCACATAGAACTCGCTGGGACTGACCACGTGGTTCAGTCTGCGGAAAAGATCATCAGGCACCTGTGTCTGCCGCATCAGGCTTCGATGCGAATCCCCAAAATTGATGAACCTCGTGTCGAAGATGCCGGTGATTCCCTCAAGACCGGGGATGATTAACTGCTGACCCGCCGCGAGCGTATTCGGGTCAACGATTCCGTTGACAGCCAATAACTCATCGAGGCTGACGCTGAACCGCGCCGCAATCGAATACAAACTGTCTCCCGGCTGGACGATGTAAATGGGTCCGCTCGATTCCTGTGCGCGGGTGGAGCGAAGGGGAAAAAAGAAAGATGAAAGAAGAAATAGAATGGGAAGGATGTGGCGGAATTTAAGCATTTTTGAATTCAACTCTGTCCCCGATCTCGTAATCTGCCCAGCGGTCTGGATGAATCTCAAGGGTGTATCTTGCGTCTGCTTTGGGGAAGTAGGCGGGCTTCCATGATTTGGCGATGACCTTGTCCACCACCGTCATGTCGGAGTTGATCCAGAACACGGCGAGGTCGAAGGGCACGAAGAACATGTGGATGGACGTGTCGAGGCGTGAATCACGCTTTTCGACCAGGAGCAGGCCGTCGTCCGGGTCGAGAAGCGGGCGGAACATCAATCCGCGTAAACGACAGGCGAAGGAGTCGCAGTATCCCACGCGGGCGGGCTTCTCCAAATTTCTGCTGAGATTGGCAATATAAATGGGGCGGGGCATGTCTTGTCATGGAACGGGCGGCTTGATCGCCGCCCGGATGGGTCACTTTTGGTTGAAAACCCTCTCGACGCTTTCCAGTAATTCCTGTGGGCTGAAGGGCTTGGCGATGTAATCGTCCACCTTGGCGATGTGCAGACCGAGGACTTTATCTATATTTTGCGCTTTTGCCGTAACCACGATCACCGGGATGTCTCTCAGCGCCGCATCGGCTTTCATTTGTTGATATACTTCCCAGCCATCCATGTCTGGCATCATCAGGTCGAGCAGGACAAGGTCGGGGCGAAGTTCGCGGATGAGGCGGATACCCTCCACGCCGCCCGCCGCGCCCCGCACGTTGAACCCTTTTCTCGAAAGGATCAACCGGATCAGGTCGATCATTTCGGGTTCATCTTCCACGCACAGGATGTTTCTTGAAAGTGTTTCATCCATATTCTTCTGCCTTGTAAACTAGTTTACCATAAAGAGACCGGACGATTTCGATGAAAATCATTACATGGAATGTGAATGGCATACGCGCCGCGCTTGGAAAGCAGGCGCTGGAATGGGCATTCGAGCAATCTCCAGACGCGCTTTGCCTTCAAGAGGTCAAGGCTCGCCCGGAGCAGTTGACTCCCGAACAATCGGCTCTGTTGAAACTCCCGTTTATCTGGAATGCCGCCGAACGCGCCGGGTACAGCGGTGTAACCACTTTTTATGGAAACCCTCCGGATGAGATCGTGACAGGAATTGGCGATCCGGAATTCGACGTGGAGGGGCGCGTCCTCCAAACCCGTTGGGGGAATTTGCGCCTCTTCAATATTTACTTTCCCAACGGGCAGCGCGGACATGAGCGCGTGGATTACAAACTGCGTTTTTATGCGCGCCTGCTTGAGTTATGCAATTCCCTTCATTCAAAAGGGGAGATGATCGTAATCACAGGCGATTTCAACACCGCCCACATGCCCATTGATCTGAAGAATCCCAAAGCCAATGAAAAGACCTCGGGCTTCATGCCGGAGGAACGCGAGTGGGTTCAGAATTTTCTCGAAGCCGGTTTTGCCGATGCCTATCGACGTCTCCATCCGGACCGGGTCCAATATACCTGGTGGACCTACCGTCTCAACGCCCGCGCCCGGGGCATTGGCTGGCGGCTCGACTATTTTCTCGTCTCTGAGTCGCTCATGCCAAAAGTCCGTGACGTGATCGTGCATGAAGGGGTGACGGGGTCAGACCATTGCCCCGTCGAACTGGATTTCGCTGAATAACCGGCTTAATCCGGGACTTGATGGGTTTTGCAAGCCGGATCGGGCTAAATTTCGAGCCATGTTAGAGAATCGTAATAATAAAACCCCAAGCCGCCGCGTCTAGGTGGTGACTTGGTATAATCTGCCCGTAAGTAAATTTTGGAGGATTCTGTGAATTCCCGAGGTCAATCCTTTTTTGTGTACTTTCTCCTGCTCGTAGCCATCGGCGCGATGGTGTTTATTGGGATGCGCGACACGACCGCCGCATCTGAGCCGCTTACCATCAGCGAAGTGGCTCGGATGATCCAGGCGGGTCAGGTTGCCCGCATCACGATTGAGAGCGACGACACCATCCAGGTGATCAAACCCAACGGCTCGGCTGAAACCGCCCAGGAATCCCGCAAAGAGTCGAATACGTCCCTGATCGAGCAATTGCGCGATTATGGCGTCACCCCCGAACAACTTGCGGAGGTGAACATCGAAGTCAGCGCGCCTTCGGTCTGGGGCGGGGTCTTGAGCGGCGCGTTGTACCTGCTGCCAGTCATCTTTATGGGCGGTCTGTTGTGGTTCATTTTCCGTCAGGCACAGGGCAGTAACAATGCTGCCATGTCGTTTGGCAAGAGCCGCGCGCGCATGTTCAGCGGCGAACATCCCACTGTCACCTTTGCCGACGTGGCAGGCGCGGAAGAAGCCAAGCAGGAACTCGCGGAGATCGTCGAGTTCCTGAAAGAACCGCAGAAGTTCATTCAGCTTGGCGCGCGCATTCCGAAGGGTGTGTTATTGGTGGGTCCTCCCGGAACCGGCAAGACCCTTCTATCCAAAGCGGTTTCCGGCGAAGCGGGCGTGCCCTTCTTCTCCATCTCCGGTTCTGAATTTGTGGAAATGTTCGTGGGCGTCGGCGCCAGCCGCGTGCGCGATCTGTTCGATCAAGCCAAGCGCCATTCGCCTTGTATCATTTTCGTAGACGAAATTGATGCTGTGGGTCGTCAGCGCGGCGCGGGTCTTGGCGGTTCACACGATGAACGTGAGCAGACCCTCAACCAGATGCTCGTCGAAATGGACGGCTTCGACACCGACACCAACGTCATCATCATCGCCGCCACCAACCGCCCCGATATTCTGGACCCGGCTCTTCTCCGCCCCGGTCGCTTTGACCGCCGCGTCACCCTCGACCGCCCCGATGTCAAGGGACGCGAAGCCATCCTCAAGGTTCACGTCAAAGGCAAACCGTTGGAACCCGCCGCCGATCTCGCCTCTGTGGCGCGCGGCACACCCGGTTTCGCTGGCGCCGACCTTGAGAACCTCGTCAATGAAGCGGCGATCTTGTCCGCCCGCCGCAACAAGAAATCCATCGGTCAACCCGAATTGGAAGAAGCCATCGAACGCGTGGTGATGGGACCGGAACGCAAGAGCCGCCTCATCTCCGACGAAGAGAAGCGCATCATTGCCTACCATGAAGCTGGTCATGCCATCGTAGCCAATGCCATCGCTGAAGCCGACCCCGTCCAAAAAGTGACCATTGTCGGTCGCGGACAGGCTGGCGGCGTGACGTGGTTCCGCCCGGATGAAGACCGCATTCTCATGTCTCGCAAGAAGATGCTCGCCACTCTCGCCATGGCGCTGGGCGGACGCGCCGCCGAAGAATTGATCTTCGACGACATCACCTCCGGCGCTTCGGGTGACATTGAACAGGTCACTAACATGGCGCGAGCCATGGTCACCCGCCTCGGCATGAGTGCGGAAATGGGCACACTGATGTATGGCAAGAAAGAGGAATTGGTTTTCCTCGGACGCGAAATCTCCGAACAGCGCGATTACTCGGATGCCGTTGCCGAGCAGATCGACCGCGAAGTTCGCAAACTGGTGGAAGACGCCTACAAGCAAGCCAAAGCCACGGTCAAGAAATACCGCAAGCAGTTGGAGGCTGTGGCGTCAAAACTGCTCGAGGTTGAATCGATCACGCGCGATGAGTTCGAAGCCATCTTCCCGCCGCCGTTTGGCAAGAAAAGCGGAACCCCGCAGTTGGCGTGAGAAGCAGGCGGGTAGACAGGTAAAAAAAGTAAAAACGCACACACGTAGAATTAGGAAGAGCCTTTGGCAACTGCCGGAGGCTCTTTTAATTCTTCCATTACCGGACTCCAGCGTCTCCCGGCGTTCATCTCTTACTCCGAAGCCTCCCGACTTCGGAGTCCTTGTTTATCACATTTCGTTCATTCAACCCTGATAGCATTCAGGCTATGAAAACGAAAGGCATTCGCGGATTGTGGGCTGTGCCCGTTGTGTTGTTTTTGCTTATCGGGGTCTATGGCTTGTTCACGCTTGGGAGACCTGCGCCGGTTCCGGTCAAGCGGCAGCTGTATGAAGGAGTCGCGTATCACCGCGTTGTTTACTACCTGCCTCATGCCATGATCGCGCATGTGGCGGTGATCGACAGGAGGCAGGCGGAGTTTCGCTTTTTGGTCACGCCTCCCGACGAGATCGAAGGCGGCGCTCTCAAGGCGCGGACAACCTCTGAGTTCATGGAAGAATTTGGCGTTCAGATCGCCATCAATGGAGACGGGTTTTCTCCGTGGTGGTCGCGTTCGCCCGTGGATTATTACCCGCACAGCGGAGACCCGGTCACCCCGTTGGGATTCACTGCGTCGGGCGGGGATGTTTATGCCGACGGGTTGCAGGATGAAGAACCCGAACCGACTTTGTACATCAACCGGCGCAACGAACTGACGTTCAACCTGCCTCCGAATAAAATCTTTCACGCCCTTTCCGGCGACCGGATGTTGATTCAGGGCGGCGAGATCGTGACTGGGTTGGATGATTCCGTTCTGCATCCGCGCACGGCGATTGGCGTGAACCGCAACGGGCGGTATGTGATCCTGGTGGTGGTGGACGGACGTCAGCCGTTTTATAGCGCAGGCGCGACGTACCAAGACCTTGCCGATTTACTCAAGGACTTCGACGCTCATTTTGCCATGGCGTTGGATGGCGGCGGTTCCTCCACGCTTGTTGTGCAGGATGCGTTAGGCAATGCCGAGGTCTTGAATTCGCCGATTGATAATTACGTCCCCGGGCGGGAGCGCCCCGTGGCGAATCACTTCGGGGTTTATATCAAACGCTAAAACTCGATCTCCCCGACCTGCTCGAAGTTGATATCGAACAACTCTTCGGCTTCGGTTTCCAACTCCGCATCGAGCGCGTCTCCCGCGCGGATACCGCGGTTGCAGTACGATCTATAAGGGCAGTAAAGGCAGCGGTTGGCGTCCTCAGTTTTCGGGTAGGAAGAGGCGTTTTTTATTTCCTCCGCAAAACGAGTCAGGGCGTCCCAATCCCGCTTGAATTGATCGGCTGCGTAGGGGAATCGGGCCGGGTCGTTTGGAAAATCCGAGAACCAGTAGATCATCTCGATCTGTTCGGGGGCGATGGGTTTGCCGCCATTGAGAAACGCGCCCGCCTGAGTCAGCAGCGCGCGGTAGACGCGGGTCTGCCAGCGAATGGCGAGGAATTCGTTCTTGGGGCGTTTGCGATAGGTCTTCCAATCGTAGATGTAAAACTTTTTTCCGTCGGATGCGATCAGGTCGTATTTTGCGACGAGACGATATGCTCCCAATGGCGCGGAGAGGGTTACTTCGGTTCTGAGACCTGACAGGTCTCGCAGACCTGTCAGGTCTTTGGAATTCACGAAATTCCCCCACCAGCGCGCGAGATTATCGCTGTTCGCTGTTTTGGCGATTTGCTCTGCCGGGATGCCGATGAAATATTGCTGGGCGAGCCGGTGAAAAGACTCGCCCTCGCGCTGGTGCTTTTCATTTTCGAGCGCGGGCTCGGTTTCGATGGCAGGATACGCCAGGCGTTGCAGATAACGCAACTCAAACCGGCGCGGACAGTCGTTATAGTCCTGCAAAGACGATTGGCTGAGCGTGGGCAGTTCGATGGGCATGGCTTATTTTGCCACAGAATTTTGCGCCTATGCTATACTCCTGCCAAAATTCGAGGATGGACAGGGATAAACGCCCTGCCATGCTCATGAAAATCTCGGAGTTTTATGGGACAGGAAACACAAGTTGCTGTTTTCATTGATTACGACAACATTGAAATCAGCGTGGAAGAAGCCTTTGGCAAAGGCACGGATGTAGACTGGAACCGCATTTTCAACTATGCCTCGCAGGTCGGGCGGGTGATTCTGCGCCGCGCCTACGCCGACTGGGCGGAAGCCGCCAACAAACAGCGCAGCCTGCTCGGCATGGGCGTGGAATTGATCCACGTCAACAGCAAGCGCGGCAAGAACGCCGCCGACATCCGCATTGTGCTGGACGCGATGGAACTGTACTACAACGGGCGCGACACGTTTACCCATGTTTTGCTCGTTTCCGGCGACGGCGATTTTACGGAACTCGTCCATCGCCTGCGCGCCAACGGCAAGACCGTGATCGGTCTGGGCATCAGCGGCACGACGGCGGATTTCCTCGTCAGCGCCTGCGACAAATTCGTCTATTACGATAAATGGCAGGGCGTGGGCAAGTTCAGAAGGGAAACGCCATCCAACGGCGGACAGAAACAACAGCAAGCCAAGCCGAACAATCCGCCCGCGCAAAAGCAGGAAAAGCCCCAGCCACAGGAGAAGCCCCAACCTCAGGAAAAAGCGCAGCCGCAGGAAAAGCCCGCGCCCAAACCCGCCGCGCCGATCTCGCCCGAAAAACGGCTGGAGCGTTACCTCAACATCCTTGCCGCGCACAAGATTCGCATGACGCCCAGCGCGAATCGTCCGCTGGTGATTTATAAAATCTACGACATCGTCAAAGAGGACGCGGGCATTACGTTCAACCAACTGAAGGAAAAGGCGCAGGCGGTCTTTGCCAACACAAAGATCGAGCCGCAACTCGCGCTCGATACCGCGCATCAACTTTTCCATACCTTCTGCTTCGAGTTCGACCAAAGCGGCGACCGCATCATGGATCGCAAGATGACGATCCCCGACGATGTAAAATCCCCCGCCGACCTGCTCAACAAATGCGACCAGAAACTTTTGCAAATGATCTCAGGCGACCTCGGCGCGTCGGAAACGCTCGACAGGGAAATCGCCGCGAAAATCCTCTACGGCGGCGCGCGCAGCCCCAGGGTCTTCGATCATATTCAGGAATTGCTGGACGCCGAAACTTAGGTATAATCGCAAACATGCTTTACATCTTCAGCACAGGCAAACCCCTTTTTGCAATGGCGATCAACGGCTTCGATAACGCCGTTCCTTGTCGTATTGCGCCTGTATGCTGAAAGGTCACACCGCTTTCACACGCCGCAGGCAGTCTGCGGCGTTTTTGTTTAAGTACCGCAAGCTTAAGCTTGCGCCACGAGAATAACTATGATCCAAATTCAACGCGCTAACATCACCCTCGTCCTCGGCGGCATACGTATTTTTGAGAATCTCAATTGGGAGTTTCAGCGCGGACAAAAGATCGGCCTTATCGGTCCGAACGGCGCGGGAAAATCGTCCCTGTTCAAGCTGATCGAAGGCGAGCATTCGCCCGAACTGGGCGGA
>JACPVD010000224.1 GCA_016191895.1 Chloroflexota bacterium
GAGGCAGCGTGGGCACCGGAGGCTCCGTGGGAGGAGGAGTAGGTCCGCCGGGGGTCGGTGTAGGTACTGGTAAAGGAGTTGAATCGCATTCACCATCTGGAGCGGGGATGATGTCGCCCGGATGATTGATGTGTCCGGAATAGGCGCCATCATCATCCACGGTGATCTTCACGTATGGGTTCGTGGCGCTGCCAGTCCTGTGGCAAATAGTCACAGGCGTGTGGCCTCCGCCGGGCGGTTCGTCGGGTGGGTTATCATCGCCATCGGGACAACCTTCCGCGGGCGCCGGGATGATGTCACCCGGGTGTTGGATGTGGCCTTCGAACGCGCCATCGTCATCCACCGTGATCTCGACATAGGGATTGGAGGAGCTACCGGTTGCATGGCAAATGGTGACGGGCGTGTGTCCCTCGCCGTTGCCATTACCGCCGCCTCCACCGCCGCCACCGTTGCTATTGCCGCCGCCTCCACCGCCGCCGTTGCCATTGCCGCCCCCACCGCCGCCACCGTTGCCATTGCCACCCCCACCGCCGCCACCGTTGCTATTACCACCGCCCCCACCGCCGCCGTTGTTGTTGCCGCCTTTACCATTGTTGTTGCCGCCGCCGGCGCCCCCACCCAGCCCATCGTCCGCCGGGGCGCAGGCTGACAACGCCAGCGATAGGATTGCCAGCGCCGCAAAAACAATAAAAAGCGTCCTGCGCCATTCAAATTTGCGTTTTGGATTGTTCATCTTTTTCTCCTTTTAAAGTTGACAGACAGATTGCGCGGAACGCGCCGCCTCGCTTTGGATAGTTTCTAAAGTTAATCAATCTAACAAGCCTCCTTGTCGGTAAAACGTTACGGTTTGCGGCGCAACAGCCAGAGGAACGCGACCACCAGAATGCCAAGCATGATCCACATGAACATGCCGACCTGCGTTCCTAAGCCTGCGCTACCTGTAACGGCGCCGCCTGAAAACAAGATGGGGGTGACAACGACCAGGATGCCAACAACCGCCACCAGGGCTGCGGTCATTGCGAGCTGCCGACGCCTGGACGGGGATAGCCAATCCAGACGGGTAAAATTCAGCCACGATGCTTTTTTTTGCCGCTCACCACGCCACCGTTCCAGGACATTGGCTTGCTTTCGTTGGATGGAAGCCAGGCTCAGTTCCTCTTTCGGGAAGGCGTGTTTGAGTCGCAGGATGGTTTCTGCAAGCGCGCGCATCTCAGGATCGGAGCCAACCGTGGACAGATCGTCCACCCGGTCTTCCAGCGCCTGGTCGGCGAAGGCTGCCAGCCATTCGTCTCGGTTGATGGGTTGGTTATCTCTGGTCATGATAGTCTTCCAGGTTTTTGCGGAGCGCGGTTACCGCGCGGCGAAAGAGTGATTTGGTTGCCTCCAGGTTGGTTCCCGTAGTACGGGCAATCTCATCGAACTGCATTCCGTCCGAGAAACGCATCAGCACCACGTCGCGATATTTCTCAGGCATGGATGCCATGGCTCTGCGGAGGGCAATCCGGTCTTCCATGGGCAGGCTGTCACTCTCGTCAGGGATCAATTCCGCTTTAGTCATGGGAACCTCACGAGGGTCCTGTTTGCGGTTTCGTTTTCGATAATACTCAGCGACTTTGTAATTTGTTAAGGTGCGCAACCATGTGCTGAAAAGCGATTCACCCCGGAAGGTGTGGAGTGATTTCACCACTGTGATGAACACCTCCTGGGTCACATCCTCGATATCCGCTTCAGGGATGACATAGCGCACCCGGTTTTGGACTCCCGGAAAATAACGCTCGTAGAGCGAGCTAAAGGCATCCATATCGCCCTGTTTGAAGCGCTGGATCAGGTGCTCGTCGCTGACGACTGACCGGGGTATCATGGAGGCGTTTTCTGATGATTTAGTCGTGAGTGGGGTTGCAAACGGGTCGTAGGAATCTACGGAACCTGAAGCAAGTTTTTGTTCCATTTTCATAGTAAACCATTAAAGTTTCCCGGGCACAAAATGCTTGTCTCTTGAAGAATCCAATACGGTCTTTAAACCTGTAACGCGGCAAATATATCATAGAAAATGGAAAATCGGACACCGCGAGGGGTAATTGAATAGTCTTCTGCAGATTGACGTGCCATACGATACTGTCTTATAATATCGTATCTGAATATTACAGGATTGGAGAGCCAAGATGTCAAAAATCGTTTCTGTTCACTCCTTTCGAGGCGGGACCGGCAAGTCAAACACAACGGCCAACCTTGCCTCCCTGCTTGCCATGGATGGGTTTCGCGTCGGAGTAGTGGACACTGACATAGCCTC
>JACPVD010000225.1 GCA_016191895.1 Chloroflexota bacterium
ACGTAATTGTGTGGGAAAAATCGAGATTGTCATAAAAGACATCCACGAGCACGCCGCTTTCGCGTTTGGTGAAAAAAGCCCGTTCGCCTCCCGAGAGAACAAAGATTTCGCGTTTTTCCTCATACCCAAGTTTGAGCATGGTCTCTCTAATGGCTTTGCTGTGTTTTCCGTAGGAGCCGAAGTCAAGGTCTGTGGTGATTCGTCCCGACGCGGCATGTAAATGCGCATAATGAGGGCAGTGGATTTGAAACGCCATCGAGCCAAGCACCCTTATCAAAACTCCGGTCTCATTGCAGGCATGTAAAACGACCTGCAATTCGTTCTCGAATTTGGAATCGTTCTCTGGCATCATGCGCCTCCTTTATGGACGCTTTCTCGGTCATCCGGAGAAATATGGACATGCGCGACGTTCCTTCACTGTAAATTCTGCTCGAACAATAACCTCTCAGTAATTGGGGAGTGGGGTGTTTTGGGCGCGCCAAAGATACCTCGAACACACAAATGCCACTCATATCTGTAAATGAGTTTCATATAATTATACTGAAAAAATCAAAAACTTGCAAATTCCTTCAAATTCTTATATAATCTTCCAAATGGGAAAGCCGCTGATCCCAGCCCAACGGAGAGAGAGAATCCAGGAGTTTCTTTCGATTCATCAGATTGCGCGTACCGCCGACCTGATGAATTTGCTTGAAACCTCCGAAGCCACCGTCCGCCGCGATCTTGAATGGTTGGAACAAAAGGGGATTCTCGAACGCACACACGGGGGCGCGATTCTGAATCAACGCGTGATCTTCGAGCAGGAATACCAGCAGCGCGCCCAGCATTTTCCCGAAGAGAAAAGACAGATTGGCGAACTTGCCGCCTCATTGATCGAGGATGGGGATATTGTTTTCATCAATAGCGGCACCACCTCAACGCAGGTTCTCCAGCACATTCGCAGGGAGTCCCAAATTACGGTTTTTACCAACAACGTCAATGCGGCTTTGGAACTCGGCGACCCGGGCTTTCACTACTATTTGACCGGGGGCGAGTTCCATGCCCGTTCCAACTCCCTGGCCGGCCGCTTCGCGCTGGACAATTTGAACCTGGTCTTTGCCAACAAGGCGATTCTCGGCGTCGACGGAGTCTCCCTAAAACACGGATGCACAGTTCCCACCAACCCCGAAGCGGAAGTTGTGCGCAGGATGATCGAGCGCACGAAAGGGCAGGTGATCGTGGTGGCAGATCACAGCAAATGGGGCGCCGTGTCGAATTTCCCTGTGGCCGCCATTGAAGATGTGGATAAATTTGTAACCGACGAAGGCTTTAGCGCTGAAGCGATGAAAGACCTGAAGACTCATAATGTGGAAGTGTTGATGCCGAGGAGCGTTATATCAGTATGAAGACACACGCGGAAATTGTTGTTATTGGCGGCGGGATATATGGCGCACAGGTTGCGTATCATCTTGCGAAGTATGGCCGCAGGGATGTCGTTATCATCGAGAAGGGCGAAATTGCCAGCGGGGAGTCTTCTCATGCCGCGGGGCTGGTAACTCAGTTTGCCACATCACAAGCCATGTTGCGCTTCCGCATGTATAGCGTGGAGTTGTATAAGGAATTGGGGTTGTTCGGCACAGTTGGAAGTTTGCGCGTGGCCTCGAGCAAAGAGCAATTGCTTGAAATGGAGAGAAGCGTCAGCCGTGCAAAGGCGCTGGGGCTGGATTGCGAAGTCATCTCGCCGGAAGAAACGTTCAAGGTCATGCCGCAGTTATCGAAGAAGGATTTATACGGCGGTATTTACCTGCCCGGCGATGGGCAGCTTGACCCGTACACGGTCACCACATCGATGGCGAAGTTTGCAAAAGACCTCGGCGTCGAGATTTACACGAACACCCGCGTGACCGGAATCAAACTGTCAGCCAAAGGAGAGGTTGAGGCTGTAGTAACAGACCAGGGCGAAGTAAGATGCGAGGTCGTCATCAACGCGGCGGGACTGTGGGCGCCGCGAATCGCCGCGATGGCGGGAATCCAAATCCCGACCACTCCCGTCGACCATCAGCATATCGCGTTGAAGGCTGTTTCTGGGCATGAGTTTGCGCCGGATACGCCGTGTTTGCGAGACCCTGATAATTTGGTGTATATGCGGCAGGAGCAGGGCGGGCTTGTCATTGGCGGGTATGAGCCGAAGCCGCTTCCGCGCTGGATCGATGGAACGCCGTGGGAACATGGGAGCAGGAGTTTTCCCGGCGACTTTGATCAATTTGAGATGCTGCTCGAAGGCGCGATTCGCCGCCTGCCGTTTTTGGATCAGGCTGGCATTATTACGCTGGTGCGTCACCCCGGCGCATATACGCCGGATTGCCAGCCCCTGCTTGGCCCCATGCCCGGCGCAAAAGGTTTTTGGATGATGGCCGGCATGTCGCTCAATGGATATGGCGGCGCGGGCGGCATGGGCAAACTCATGGCAGAATGGATCATCGAGGGCGAGGCGCCGATGGATGTGTATGGCTATCGCGCCACGCGTTTTGGAAATTATTATTCCGATTTCAATTACGCGGCGGAGCGAACCTGCGAGAGTGTGAAATACTATTATCGTTTGCGATTCCCGCATGATGAGCACGAACTGGGGAGGCCGCACCGCGTCAGCCCGCTTCATTACCGGTTGATGGAAAACGGCGCGGTCTTCGGCGAGAAGTTTGGCTGGGAACGCGTCAACTACTTCGACCCCGGAAAAGAATCGCGGCGCATGGGCGAGGACCAACGTCAGTGGGGGTGGACGAAGCCGCCGTTCTTTGAGCGTTTGCGGCAGGAACATGTTGCCACCCGCGAGCGCGTGGCTTTATACGACCTGACTTCGTTTGGAAAGATCGAGGTAAAAGGCAAAGGCGCATTGCCGTTGTTGCAAAGACTGACTTCGAGCAATATCGATAAGCCAATTGGGAGCGCAATCTACACTCAATTTCTGAATCGCAACGGCGGCATCGAATCCGATTTGACTGTGGCGCGTTTGGGCGAAGAATATTTCTGGGTTATCACGGGGTCGGGCTTTATCGCCAATGACCTGGCGCGAATTCAAATGCATGTGGACGAAAAAGACGGCGGCGTTTCGATTCGCGATATTACGCAGGAACACGCCTGTCTGGCTTTATGGGGGCCGAGGGCAAGGGACGTGTTGCGAAAAATTACGAATTCGGATGTTTCCAACGAGGCGCATCCATATTTGATGACCCGGCCGATTGAAATCAACGGCGCGGGGATTCTGGCTCAGCGCGTGAGTTACGCGGGGGAGCTGGGTTGGGAGTTGTATATTCCCAACAACCGCGCCACCCTGATTTGGGATATGCTCATTGAAGCGGGTAAAGAATTTGGCATGGAACTCGGCGGGTATAAAGTATTAGACCCGTTGCGTTTGGAAAAGGGATTCAAGTATTTCACTGTGGATATTACGCCCACGGTTACGCCGTACGAAGCGGGCCTGGGCTTTTGCGTGGATTTGGATAAAGGCGATTTTATAGGCAGGGAAGCCTTAATGAAACAAAAGGCGGAAGGCCTGCGCCGAAAACTTTGCACATTGGTTTTGACGGATACCGATGACTTTGCGCAAATCTACGGTGGGGAGGCCGTTCACCATGAAGGCAAGGTCGTTACCCGTGTGCGAAGCGGTGGATACGGTTTTACGGTGACGAAGAATATTTTGTACGCCTTCCTCCCGCCTGAGCTGGCTGTGAAAGGCGCGCGCTTCACGGTTGAACTCATCGAAGGGAATTGCGAGGCCGAGGTAGCGGCGAATGTGCTTTATGACCCGAAAGGCGAGAAGTTGCGGGCTTAATTCCTTACCGCAAAGGCACACAATGGTTTTCCTTCGTGACCCTTTGTGGTGAAAGCATTTATGACTAAGAAAACAACCAACCCTTCCTACGTCGGCTTTGGCATGTTGACCCCGGTCTACATCATGGCGTTGGATAAACTCCCGAAGCACAACACCGGCGCGATTGTGCATCAGGTGAGCGAGTATGTGTATGACGACGCGGCGATCATTGCGTGCAATTTGAGTCAATGGAATATCCATTCGGGGATGATCGGCACCGCCGTCGGCGATGACTTGCTTGGACATTATGTCGCCGATACGCTCGAAGAAATGGGCGTACGAGGCAGGGTTCGCTTTACCAAAAAATACAAAACGCCGCTGGAAGTGAATGTATCTGACCGGCTTGGCGCGCGGACGTATTTCTGGCAGCGTTCGCCGGAGATTCTGTCCACGCTCGATACGGCGGACCTTTCCATGCTCAAGGATGCCAAATTGATGTACGTCGACTGGTACGACGGCGACCACATCATCCGTGCCATGAACGAAGCGAGAAGGCTGGGGGTACCGGTCTTCCTCAACCTGGAACATGGCCACAACGACCCTGAAATTCTGGAAAAATATGCCAGCCGCGCGACGATATGTCAGGCAGTGACAGATGACGCCCAGATCGGCCGGAAGAACGCGATGCTTTCGACCGCCAAGAAACTCCTGAAGGCCGGCATCAAAACGGCCATCATCACCATGGCGCGGCAGGGATGCATGGTGGTGCAGGGAGATGAGATCATCCGCGCATATGCGCCGAAGGTCAAGGCGGTGGATGGATCCGGGGCGGGCGCGACATTTTCTTCGGGATTTATCTACGGCTATTTGAAAGGCTGGGACCTTGAAGAGTGCGTCTGTTTTGCGATTGCGGCGGCATCGCTCAAGGTGACCCACTCCGGACTGAAGATGTTTTCGGTGAAGGAGATCAAGGGTCTGGCGGCCACCCTTCGGGTCGAGCGGATGGTATATCGCGATAATCAGTTCATGGCGATAGACAAGTTCATTTCCCAGGCGCAGGGAAGTTCTCTGGTTCGCGGAAGCAAAAAGATCGCGGAAAAGTTCCTGCCGCGCCGGAAGGCTCAAAGACGCAAGGTCAAGAAATCGCTGGTGGAGTAGGCTTCGTTCTGAGCAGTTGGAAACCAAGCCTGATCCACGAGAACCTTCGGGATGTTCTATGTAAGGCGAGTTATTTATTGGAAGGATACTCTTATGTCATTTGCGGAACTTCTTACACAAAACCAGATTCAAAGAATCCACGACGCCTCGCTGGAGATTCTTGAAGAGGCGGGATTGAAGGTTCGATACGAGCCGGCGCGGGACTTGTTTGCAAAACACGGATGCATCGTCGATGGCGAGCGGGTCAAGTTCCCGCGCGAGGCGGTGGAAAAATATCGACGGATGCTTCCGCCGTCGTTTACATTTCACGCGCGCGATCCAAAATTCGACAGGACGATTCCGCGGGATAGCCCGGTCATCGTCACGGCGAGTTCGGCCCCGGATATCATCGACCCACTCACAGGTCAGGAACGACGCGCTGAGTCGGCGGATATCGCGCGAATCGCGCATCTGATCAACGAACTGCCAGGCTACGACGTCTTCTCGATCTCGACTCTCGCCGACGACGCGCCGGCGGGTCAATTCACAATCTCGAGGCTGTATCCTGCCATCAAGTATTGTCTCAAACCGATCCGCGTCACGACCACCGACCGCGCCGATACGCTCAGCATCATGAAGATGGCGTACGCGGTTGCGGGAGGGGAGGCGGCATACAAAGAGCATCCTTTCCTTACGCATCACTATTGTCCCGTTGTGTCGCCGCTGACGATGGATAATCTTTCGACGGAGAATGTGATGTATTTCGCCGCCGAGGGACTGCCGGTCTACCCGACGATTGTCCCGAATGCCGGGCTGACTTCACCCATGTCGATGGCGGGGACTCTGGCGCAAGGCAACGCGGAATTTCTTGCCGCGGCGACGTTGATGCAAATGGTAAAGGAAGGCACGCCGATCATTTATGCAACGCTTGGGGTGGTTGCCGACATGCGTTCCGGGGCGTACACCTCCGGCGGGATCGAGTGTGGCATGCTGCACATGGCGTTCGCGCAATTGGCGCGTTTTTATCACGTGCCATGTGGCGGGTATCTTG
>JACPVD010000226.1 GCA_016191895.1 Chloroflexota bacterium
GGGCCGATGATGGGAAAGTCATGCTTTTCAGCATGGGCTTCCATTTCCTGCAACACCTCCGCGCGCGGCGGCACAAGGGATGCAAGATAATCCTGCGTTTGTCCATAATCCAATTCGCTCATGACTGCCTCCAAAGTTTTTTCTGAAAGAATATACGGCACAATTGTACCCGCTCTCAATTTTCGGATTTGAAAGGCGGGAATTCTCGAATGATTATTTTTCTGGTAAACTCAGGTCGTTCAGATAATAAGCGGCTCAGGAGACAGTTGTATGGCTAAATCACGTTCAGATCAAATGGTGGACCGACTGCGAAACATGCAGGCCGCCGCCCCCGATATCGAAGCATCCGCCGTCGTTTCCGTGGACGGCCTCATCATGGCATCGGCCCTGCAACAGGGCGTGGAAGAAGATCGTGTGTCGGCTATGTCTGCGGCAATGCTTTCGCTGGGCGAGCGCATCTCCGGCGAACTTGGCCGCGGCGGGCTGGACCAGGTTTACATCAAAGGTGATAAAGGCGCGATCGTCCTCACCGCCATCGGCGACGAAGCCGTGCTCACCGCCCTCTCGCGCCCCGACGGCAAACTCGGCATGATCTTCCTCGAAATGCGCCGCGCTGCCGAAGACCTTGTAAAACTGGTCGGATGAACCAAAGAAACGTAACGCACCCAAATTGTTCGCAACCCCGAATGGGGAGGGCTTAAACGCCCTCCCCATTCTCTTTGTTAAACCCTCACCCCTCCCCCTCTCCTTTGGGAGAGGGGGAAAAGGAAAGCGACATGTCTACAAAATATTTATTTTTCACAGGCGGCGTGGTTTCATCGGTCGGCAAAGGTGTGACCGCCGCGGCAATGGGACTCCTGCTCAAAGAGCGCGGCTTTAGCGTGGCCGTGCAAAAACTCGACCCATACATTAACGTCGATCCCGGGACAATGTCACCCTATCAGCACGGCGAAGTGTATGTCCTCGACGACGGCGCGGAAACGGACCTCGATCTGGGTCACTACGAAAGATTCATCGATAACCGCCTGACGAGAGTCAGCAACTTCACTACGGGACAAGTCTACGCTGAGACCATCGCTAAAGAACGCCGCGGCGATTTCCTCGGCGGGACGATTCAAGTCATTCCTCATATCACCAACGAGATCAAACGCCGCATCGGACTCGCCGCAAAAGAAACCGGAGCCGAGATCATGATTCTCGAAGTGGGCGGAACGGTGGGCGATATCGAGTCACAACCGTTTCTCGAAGCGTTGCGCCAACTCCGTAATGAAGTGGGACGCGAGAACTGTCTCTTCGTGCATGTGACGTGGCTCCCAACCATCGGGGCGACCGGTGAAATCAAGACGAAGCCGACCCAGCATTCGGTGGCCGCGTTGCGTTCGATCGGCATTTCTCCGAATATCATCATCGCGCGCGCCGATCAGGATGTGGATAAAAATCTCTGTGAAAAGATCGCCCTGTTTTGCGATGTGGAAAAGGACGCCGTCATTCCGATGAAAACAGCGGATGTGTTATATGAAGTGCCATTGCTTTTGGAAAAACTCGGCGTGGGCGAATTGATTCTCGACAAACTCAAATTGAAGGTCAGACGCAAACCCAACATGCGCCCGTGGAAGAAACTTGTGGACGAAGTCCGCAAACCGAAGCCGACAGTGAAAGTCGCGCTTGTCGGGAAATATGTCGAATTGCAGGATGCGTACATGTCCGTGCGCGAGGCGTTGAAACATGCCGCGCTCGCAAACGGCGTGGAAGTGGAGATCGGCTGGGTTCATTCGACCGACCTTGAAAAAGACAAGGGTTGGGATATCGTCAAGAAAGCCGATGCGATTCTCGTCCCCGGCGGATTCGGTTCGCGCGGAATCGAAGGAAAAGTTTTGGCGGCGCGTTATGCGCGTGAAAATAAAACGCCGTATCTCGGGTTGTGCTTGGGCATGCAGGTGATGTGCATCGACTTCGCGCGCAATGTGCTCGATCATGAAGATGCCAACTCGTCTGAATTCGATCGCGGAACGGAACACCCGGTCATTGATTTGATGGTTGACCAGCGTTCGATCACCGACATGGGCGGGACGATGCGCCTCGGACTCTACCCGTGCCTGCTCCAAAAAGGGACGAAAGCCGCCGCCGCTTATGGCGTTCCCAAAGTGGACGAGAGGCATCGTCACCGCTTCGAGTTCAACAATGCCTACCGCGCCGATTTCGAAAAACACGGCATGTCCTTCTCCGGCTTATCCCCCGATGGCCGATTGGTCGAGATCGTTGAACTGGCTGAACATCCCTACATGGTAGCGAGTCAATTCCACCCTGAGTTTTTGTCGCGCCCGATGAAGCCGCATCCGTTGTTTGTGGGGCTGCTTAAGGCGGCGAAGGAGAGAAGTAAGAAGTGATCAGTGGTTGGCAACTTGGTGGCGGGTTTATCTTGGGAAGCATGGCAGAGAAAGACGCGGAATTTTCGAGTCATGGGAATACCCCAAAAGCGGGATGGGTGCGGGTATTATAAATCCGTTCAAATGAAAATCCCCATCTTGCGACGGGGATTTTTTGCAAACTGGTCTGGGGCAGGTTATAGTCCGCTGAGGCTGGAATTGACTGCGCTGAATGTGTTGCCAATCATGGGACCAAGAAGCATGAGAGCGGCAATAACAACGATGGCAACCAAAACAAGAATTAAAGCGTATTCAACGAGACCCTGGCCTTTTTCGCTGGGTAAAAATAACATGGCGAGAATCCTCCTTTCCTCTGGATTTCCCGGCAAGGTCACCGGGATAATCAATTTTACCCCCACGGTTCAGTAACACAAAGGAAATACCCGAAATGATTCCTGTCAATTTTTGAAAGGATTCTGTAAGGTCGCGATCGGGGGGAGATACGGCGGTTCTTCATCCCCATAGCATGCCATCCGTCACTGAGGCGCGAATTTTCCGCGTGTTATACTCCCGATTGTGGCAATAAATACGCAAAGGATTTAATATGACTCATGAAGATCCACGAATCCTCGAACTGCGAAAAATCCGCGCAAAGGCGCTCGAAGGCGGCGGCGAGGAACGGAACGCCAAACAACGCGCCAAAGGCAAATTGACCGCCCGCGAACGGGTCGACCTTTTGCTCGATCCCGGCACCTTCAACGAAATCGAGCCGTTCATCACCCACCAGGGCGACGAATTAAATCTGCTAAGGGAAAAATTCTACGGCGACGGCGTTATCACCGGCTACGGGCAGATCAACGGGCGGACGGTTTATTTATATTCACAGGACTTCACAATCTACGGCGGCACGCTTAGCGAAATGCAATCGCACAAAATATGCCGTGTGATGGATTTGGCCGTGCGCAATGGTGTGCCCTTCATTTCGCTGATCGACTCCGGCGGCGCGCGCATTCAGGAAGGCGTACGCTCGATGGGCGGGTATGCCGAAATCTTTCGACGCAACGCGCAATACTCGGGCGTGGTTCCACAAGTCAGCGTGATGCTTGGGCCGTGCGCCGGCGGCGCGGCATATTCCCCTGCTCTCACCGACCTGGTCATCATGGTGGAAAAATCATCCTTCATGTTCCTGACCGGGCCCGAAGTCATCAAAGCGGTGACCGGCGAAGTGATCGACGCTGAATCACTAGGCGGCTCGGGCGTGCATACCGCCGTCAGCGGCGTGGCGCATTTGAGCGTACATGGCGAAAAGGAAGCGCTCGACATGGCGCGGCATTTCCTTTCTTATTTACCGTCGAACAATGTCGAGAATCCGCCGTTCGTTCAAACCACAGACAGTCCCTCCCGCATGGACGAAGAACTCAATCACATGATTCCGCTCGAAGCCACAGAGCCGTATGTGATGCATCAGGTCATCGAAAAAATCATCGACGAAGGCTCCTTCCTCGAGATCCAACCCGATTGGGCGCGCAACGCGATTGTGGGGCTGGCGCGAATCGGCGGGCATAGCGTCGGCATCGTCGGGCAGGAACCTGCCATCATGGCCGGCGTGATCGACATCGACGCCGCTGACAAAATGACGCGTTTCGTGCGCATGTGTGATTGTTTCAATATTCCGCTCGTCACGTTTGTTGATTCCCCCGGCTTCCTGCCCGGTATCGCACAGGAACATGGTGGCATCATCCGTCACGGCGCGAAACTTTTGTATGCCTACTCCGAAGCCACCGTGCCGAAGATTTGCGTCATCACGCGCAAGGCGTACGGCGGCGCGTACGTGGTCATGTCCAGCAAATATCTCGGCACCGACGTCACGTATGCATGGCCTTCGGCTGAGATCGCCGTGCTTGGCGCGGAGGGCGCGGCAAATATTTTGTTCAAGAAACAGATCGAGACAGCGAATGACCCCGCCGCCGAACGCACAAAACTTGCCGCGGAATACCGCGAGAAATTCAACAATCCCTACTACGCCGCATCGACAGGTTATGTGGATGACATCATCGAGCCGCGCGAGTCGCGCCCGAAACTCATCGCCACCCTCTCCGCCCTGCGCGATAAATACGCGCCCGCGCCGCCGAGAAAGCATGGCAACATCCCCGTGTAGGTTTTACGAATCACGCACCACGTATTACGTGATTCGTAAGGAACACATATGCCCGACATCCTTCTTTCCCTTCAAATCACCGCCCTCGGCATGGGTCTTGTATTTGGCGCGATTCTTTTATTATGGCTGATGATGGTTCTGCTGACGGCTTTGACTGCCGAAAAAGAGACTCCTGCAACAAGCCTTTCCCAGCCCAACCAGGACGCATCACGCTTCGCGTCCCCCGCGCCTGATTCCGTTTCTGACAACGAATCCAAACTGAAAGCGATTTCCATTGCGGTTGCCATCGCCCTCGCCGAACAGGGACAATCATCCACGCATCCATTATCCCAGCCGCCCACCGCGCTTGTCTCCGCATGGCAATTGGGCATGCGCACCAGTCAGCGCTCGGAAAAGGGAAATTTTAGAAGGCATTAAATCAGGAGCGCGGACTGAAGTCCGCGGTACGAGAGAAATCATGAAATACAAAATCACAATCAACAACCGGGCATATAA